>CALBHM010000058.1 GCA_937892835.1 uncultured Ruminococcus sp.
CAGACGAACGCCAAAGGAATTCATCTTTTCAACTTCTTTTTGCAAAAGCTCGGGTGAAGTTATGTTTGTCATATCAATTTCCATGTTTATCTGCCTCCAATATTTTCTCAAAATATTATACTATAACAAGGCTCTTCTTTTCAACCTGAAAAGAGAAAGATTGTTAAAATTATTACAAATCGTTTAAATTGTTGATTTTTAGATCAGATAAGTGTAAAATCAAACTTAAACAATATTAAAAGGACTGTTAAAATGAAGTATACAACATTGCTCATTGATCTTGACGAAACGCTTTTTGACTTCTCAAAATCCGAAAAATTCGCAATAGACAAGCTAATGGGAAAATACAATATTCCCGTGACCGAAGAAAACCGTCGGATCTATTCGGAAATTAACGATGAAAAATGGAAAAAGCTTGAGAGAGGGGAACTGACACGGCCACAGCTCTTTCGTGAAAGATTTGCCGATTTTTTTGAAAAAACAGGTGCGACAGCGGACACGGGCGAAGCGAATCTTTCTTACATGAGGTTCCTTTCGCAGGCGAGCTTTATTCTTGACGGTGCACTTGAAACTTGCGAAAGGCTCAGTGAGAATTATTCGCTCTATCTTGTGACGAACGGAACAAAAATCGTCCAAAACGGCAGGCTGAACGGCTCGCCGATAATGAAATATATTAAGGATGTTTTTATCTCGGAGGAAATTGGCTTCAACAAGCCGCATAAAGAATATTTTGATTATGTTCTGGAGCATATCGAGGAAAAGGACAAAACAAAAATTCTTGTTGTCGGCGATTCGCTTTCATCGGACATTGCAGGTGCAATAAACAGCGGACTTGATTCATGCTGGGTTAACAGAAAAAATCAGGATATCGAAACCGCCGCAACTTATACGATAAGCTATATAACCGAGATATTTAATATTTTGTAAAATATTTCCAATGAGATTTTTGTATGATGTTGCCATAAAATTTTAATTGTATATTGATTTTATTCCATATATTTGTTATTATTATCTTGATAAAATATAACGGAGGTTATTTTATGAAACTTTCAAAGAAGATCATTTCCGTAATTCTTTGCGTGATTATGGTTTTCACCATGTCGGCCGTGGCTATGACGGCAAACGCAAAGGACGACGTTACACCGGTCGTTTTCATTCCGGGTATCGGCCAGTCGCAGACCTACAAGTATGACGACGAGGGCAATGAAATCGCAAGCTGGAATATGCTTCATGTCAATACGGATTTTGCGAGCTTCTCAATCATTGACTGGGTCAAGATGATTCGTCTCGTTGCCGGACTTGTTGTAACAATAGCTGTTCAGCGTGACGTTGTTTCCGAAAACACGATTAAGGGTGCTCTTGAGGTTCTCTTTGTTGACCATCTCAGAAAAGATGACGGTTCGTTTGTAAACAATGTTGTTACTCCCAACTATCCGTGCCCGATTTCGGGATATAACGAGGACGCAAGAGGAATTTTTGACAGACGTATTCCTTGTCAGGCTCTTGTTGATGAGATAGGCGAGGACAATGTTTATTGCTACAACTATTCTATTTTCTCTAACACATTTGAGAATGCAGAGGGTCTCAACGATTACATAGAGGACGTTGTTCTTCCGCAGACAGGCTCGGATAAGGTTATCCTTGTCCCGATGAGCATGGGCGCAAGCGTTGTTAATAACTACCTTAACCTTTATCCCGATGCAGGCAGAGTTGAGAAGATTATCAGCGTCGTAGGCGCATGGCAGGGCAGCAGCGTGTTTGCCGACCTTATGCTTGCAGACTTCGACGAGAACGCCCCCGATATGGTTTATACCGACGCTATTCAGCAGATCGGCGTTGACGCAATGACCGGCTCGCTCATCAATATTGCAGCAAGAATTCTTCCTAAGCAAGAAGTTGACAACCTTCTTTATGATATAATTTCCGCTTTTGTTAAGACGCTTATCGTTCCGAATACATCGCTCATTTCTCTCTGTCCTCCCGACAGATACGAGGAGTTTGCAGACAAGTATCTTCAGGGCGAGGAGCTCGCAGAGACAAAGGCTCAGACCGACAGCTACGCAAAGGCACAGCGTGAGCTTAAGGAAAGGCTTGAGTATCAGCAGGAGAAGTATGGCACAGAGCTTTACTTCATCGCAGGCTATAACCTCGGCTTCGGCGGTGGCAGCGGAGATTTCGGATTCTTCAAGTTCTTTGAAACTCAGGATTCGACAAATTCCGATGAGGTTATTGAAATTTCTTCGACAGCACCGGGTACATCATATGTTCCGGCAGGTACATCTTTCAGCGATGAGTATAAGGCGGATCCGTCTCACCACGTTTCTCCCGACGGCTCGATCGACACGTCAACAGCTTATTTTGAAAAGACAACATGGTACTTCAACAAGCAGTATCATGAGCTTACAAACAACAATATTGCTCTGAATCTTGCTTATGATATCGCAATGAACAAGGTAAAGAGCATTGATGACTGCAAGGATACATATCCGCAGTTCAATAACGTCAGAAACCTCAAAAAGCTTAACCGCTATCTCGGCGATGCAGAGCAGGTATTCAAGCTTGGCGTTCTTTCCGCTGAGGATGATGCAGCACTCAAAAAGGCGGTTGCAGACGCAAACGCTGTTATTGCAAACACAATAATTGATCCCGCAACAGACGACAAGACGACCGAAAATATGCGTTCAATCATGGCTGAGCTTGTTGCAAAGTATGACCTTGCAACGGAAGAGGTTAAGGAACAGCTTGATTACGACGGACTCATGAGGGGCGACTATAAGCCGGCATCAGAGCCTGACAAGACAACAGTTGTTCTAACTTCTGTGCTCGGTGCAACGGCAAAGATTTTGACTCTTATCTTCGGCAAAAAAGGCTTCGGCGATTTCTGGAGCTTTATATTCTGAGTTAATACGGCCTCTCCTTAAAAAGGGGAGGCTTTTTGTTTATTCCGGATGGAGATGTTTTAAAAAATAAAGTTTTATTCATGCAATAATTTATATCGTTAAAACGTGTTATAGGTGAAAGGGGGCAATATCATGATATTTTTTATGTCGGGAAAGGACGCTTTCCCATACGCATTTTCTCAGTTTACCGATACAGTCTACCGTGTTGCGGTACATAATTCGGCAAGGCCTGCCGATGCGGAAGATATTACACAGGCTGTGTTTGTCAAGCTCCTTGAAAGCGAAAAAGTTTTCAGAGGTTCGGAGCATTTGAAAGCATGGCTGATTCGTGTAACAATCAATCTTTGCCGTGACGAGCTGAGAAAAAATTCAAAAATCGTGCTTTGCGAGTCTCCCTTGCCGAATGATACGGCGCAAAAAGAGGATTCCGTTCTTGAAGCGGTCAGAGCGTTGCCGGAGAATTATCGTAACGCTGTCTATCTTCATTATTATGAGGGCTATACCGCCAAGGAAATCGGGAAGATTCTCGACGCAAAGCCGAATACCGTTCTTTCATGGCTCAGCCGTGGCAGAGCTATGTTAAAGGAAGAAATGATCGGAGGTTTTGACGATGAATAAAAAAGATTACATCAGAGAAGTCGATGAGCTTCATGCTCCCGATTCGCTCAAAAATAGAATTTCGGAGCTGAAACCGACTCGTTCGGCAAATCTTAAAAGAAACAAAAAAATTACGGCAATTATCGCCGCTTGTCTTGCTATTGCAGTTTTGATAGGCGGAGCTTACGGAGCAGGCACTGCACTTTCCAAAGATAAGGCTTCCAATGAAATCATAAATGAAAATTCATATAGCTACAATGATTCAAACGGTGCAAGCAATATGAACGAAAGCATCGGTTCATACGGCACTCCGAATGGCGTATCTACGTCGACGCAGAAGCTTATTAAAACCGCTTCCATCAGACTGGAAACTAAAAACGCCGACGAACTTATTAAAAAAATCAATTCTCAAATCGGTTCACTCAAAGGTTATACCGAATCGCTTTCACAAAGCAAGCATAATGAATATTTGTCGATTGAAACAAATGTCTGTGTTCCGGCCGAAAAGCTTGACGAGTTCCTTGCTTTTCTTGAAGAATCCGGAACGATCACATCAAAGAATGTTGAAACGGCGGACGTGACAGACGATTATACCGATACCGAGAGCCAAATTAAAGCACTTGAAACGGAAGAAAAAGCTTTGCTCGGTATACTTGAAAAATGCGAAACCGTTCAGGACACGATGAATGTTCAGGAAAGGCTGACAAGCGTCAGGGGAGAGATTGAATCGCTTAAATCGCATAAGAAAAATTATGATCAGCGAATTGCGTATTCCGAGGTTTTAATCAATATTTCAGAGGTTGATCGAGTTAAGAAAACTCCGACAAGCTTCGGCTCGCAGGTCAGTGAAAAATTCTCCGAGAGCATTTACAATATCGGACAGTTTTTCAGAAATCTCGGTGTATTTGTTTTCGGCGCAAGCCCCTATATTGTAATTGCCGCTGTTATTATTGCGGTTGTGATTATAATTATAAAGAAGAAGAGAAATAAAAAGTAAAAGGACAATAAAAAATCCGACCTTCAAATGTGAGGGCCGGATTCTTTTATTGTTTAAACATCAGATTTAAATATCCTCGATTTTTGTCGCATAAAATATATTATAATTTCACCTTTGTCCGTTGACTAAGCGGTGCATTTGTGATATGATTTATGTGGAAAAATACGAGGGAAAATTTAATTCTCTTTAGGTAAAGGAGCATCGTTATGGACTACAAAGAAAAGTATCAGCAGTGGCTCGGCTTTGATGAAGATACAAAGGCAGAGCTTCTTGCAATCACCGACGAAAAAGAAATTGAGGACAGATTTTATAAGGATCTCGAGTTTGGTACAGGTGGCCTGAGAGGAATCATGGGCGCAGGTGCCAACAGAATGAACAAATATACCGTAAGCAAGGCTACTCAGGGACTTGCCGATTATCTCAAAGCCGAATTTGACGGCGAAAAGAGCGTTGCTATCGCTCACGATTCAAGAAATAATTCAAGACAGTTCGCAATCTATGCCGCAGAGGTTCTTTGCGCAAACGGAATCAAGGTTTATCTTTATGATACACTTATGCCGACTCCGGTTCTTTCGTTCACCGTAAGATATCTCGGCTGTACGGCAGGTGCGGTTGTTACCGCAAGCCACAACCCGAAGGAATATAACGGCTACAAGATTTATGACGAAACAGGCTGTCAGCTTTGCCCCGATCAGGCAAACAAGGTAATTGGCTATGTAAATGCGATTGAGGACCTTAAAGCAGTTCCGCATATGGATCTTGAAGAAGCAGCGAAGAAAGGCCTTTATCAGCCCATTGGCGCAGAGGTACTTGACGCATTCCTCAAAGAAGTTAAGAAGCAGTCACTTTATGAAGAGCCTTCGGATATCAAGATTGTTTATACTCCGCTTCACGGCACGGGTAACATTCCTGTCAGAAAGATTCTTGAGGGTATGAATATCTCCGTTGTTAAGGAGCAGGAGCTTCCGGACGGCAATTTCTCAACCGTTCGTTCCCCGAACCCCGAGGAAAAGGACGCCCTTACCCTTGCTCTTAAGCAGGCCGAGCGTGAGGATGCCGACCTCGTTTTCGGTACGGACCCTGACTGTGACCGTATCGGTGCAGGAGTAAAGCACGACGGCAAATACGTTCTTATCACAGGTAATCAGATGGGAGCACTTCTCGTTAACTTTGTTCTTAACATGAAAAAGGCTTCACTCAACAGCAAATCAACCCTTGTTAAGACTATCGTTACAAGTGAGCTTGGCGCAAACATTGCAAGAAGCTTCGGACTTCAGGTTGCCGAAACACTCACAGGCTTTAAGTATATCGGCGATCAGATAAACAGATATGAAAAGTCCGGCGACAGAGAGTTTGTTATCGGCTATGAGGAGAGCTATGGCTACCTCGTCGGCACACACGCAAGAGATAAGGATGCAGTCGTTTCCTCAATGCTTGTTTGCCAGATGGCAGCTTATTATTACAATCATGGTAAGACGCTTATCGACGCTCTTAATGATATTTATGATGAGTACGGCTACTATCTCGATTCTCTTGACACATTCGTCCTCAAGGGCATCGAGGGTGCACAGAAGATTCAGAGCCTTATGACCGAGTTCCGTGAGAACGGCAGCAAGTTCTTTGACGGCATCAAGGAGGTTTATGACTTCTCAAAGGGCATTGCAGACCTGCCGAAGGAGAATGTTCTTAAGTATATCTTTGAAGACGGCTCATGGCTTGCAATCAGACCGTCGGGAACAGAGCCTAAGCTCAAGGTTTACTATTCTATTCAGGACAAGAGCAGAGAAAATGCTCACGCTCGACTTGATGCGTTGAAAGCACATCTTCACGAAATAATCAACGGCTGATAAATTATTAGCTTATTGTTATGTTGACAAAACGGCAACTGTTGTGTATAATATAACAATTGCCGCACATAAGCCGGTGTGGCGGAATAGGCAGACGCAAGGGACTTAAAATCCCTCGGTGGCAACACCGTGCCGGTTCAAGTCCGGCCACCAGCA
>CALBHM010000059.1 GCA_937892835.1 uncultured Ruminococcus sp.
TTACACAAGTCATAATGACGGCAAAATCAGGAATAGTTTGGGCATTATTTATAAAATATCCTTTGATTTAAGGCCATTTTGAAAAGATTTTTCAAAAAATATGCTCAAAAGGGTTGAAATATTCTTTGAAATTGTGTAAAATGTATATGTTTAGATTGGCATTTTGTATAAACATGCCCAAAATCATTTGAAATGCGAATTATGATGTGAAAAACAATCGTGAGGAGAGATTATATGTCAAACAGACTTTTTCAGGGAGTCATTCATCAGATGAGGAGCGCAATCGACAGAACGATCGGAATCATTGATGAAACAGGTACGATTATTTCGTGCAGCGAGCTTGGAAGAATAGGTGAGGTTGTACCCACGGCGGCAGCAAGTGCTTTCATGGATACAGAGGCCTGCGTTGTTGACGGCTGCACCTATAAGACCTTTGGCAATCAGATTCATCCCGAATATGCGGTTTTTATTGACGGTGATGACGAGCTTGCCGAGAAGTATACTAATATCAGCGCAGTTGCTTTGAGCAACCTCAAGCAGTATTTTGATGAGAAATATGACAGAAATAACTTTATCAAGAATGTTATTCTCGACAACATTCTTCCCGGAGATATTTATCTGAAGGCTCGTGAGCTTCGCTTCAATAACGATGCTACCCGTGCGGTTCTTCTTATCAGAATTCCGAATCAGACAGATGTTTCCGCTTATGACATAGTTCAGAATCTTTTCCCGGACAAGTCTAAGGATTTCGTTGTAAGCATCAACGAGACCGATATTGCGCTTGTTAAAGAGGTTAAGAGCAACATAGAGTCAAAGGATCTTGAAAAGCTTGCACGTTCAATCGCCGATTCTCTTTCAACAGAGCTTTATGTTCATTCGGTTATCGGTATAGGCACAACTGTTGCAGGTATCAAGGAGCTTGCACGCTCATTCAAGGAAGCTCAGATTTCTCTTGAGGTCGGCAAGGTTTTCGATAATGAAAAGACTATCGTCAGCTATGACAGCCTTGGCATTGCCCGCCTTATCTATCAGCTGCCGACAACGCTTTGTGAGCTTTTCCTGCGCGAAGTATTTAAGCGTGGTTCAATCGAGAGTCTGGATCAGGAAACACTGTTTACAATTCAGAAGTTCTTTGAGAACAACCTTAATGTCAGCGAGACATCAAGAAAGCTCTTTGTTCACAGAAATACTCTTGTTTATCGTCTTGAGAAGATTAAGAAAATCACAGGTCTCGACCTTCGTGAGTTTGATGACGCTATCGTATTCAAAGTCGCACTCATGGTAAAGAGATATCTTGATGCCAATCCGATCAAATATTGATACAACTAAGGACAGATAACATGATTGATTTTAAAAACGTATCCAAGGTTTACGACAACGGAACCAAGGCTCTGCATAATGTCAATATTCATATTGATAAAGGCGAGTTCGTTTTTGTTGTCGGAGCATCGGGAGCGGGAAAGAGCACCTTCCTTAAGCTGATTATGCGTGAGGAGGTTCCCTCGTCGGGCACAATAGTCATCAAAGGCTATAACCTTAACGAGATGAAGAAAAAGAAAATTCCGTATTTCCGCAGAAACATGGGAATCGTTTTCCAGGATTTCCGTCTTATTCCGACCATGACTGTCTACGATAATGTTGCGTTCGCAATGAGAGTTGTCGGAGCAAGGGAAAAGGATATCAGAAAACGTGTTCCCTATGTTATAAACATTGTCGGTCTTTCCGCAAAGGCAAGGAATTATCCGAACGAGCTTTCGGGCGGCGAGCAGCAGAGAGTTGCACTTGCCCGTGCGCTGGCCAACAACGCCGATATAATTATCGCCGATGAGCCGACGGGTAACGTTGACCCTCAGATGTCACTTGAAATCGTGGAGCTTCTCACAAGGCTCAACGAGGCAGGAACAACGGTCATAATGGTTACTCATGCACATGACCTTGTCAAGAAATTTGACAAGCGCGTTATAACGCTTGAAAGCGGCGAGGTTGTTGCCGACGGAATGATTGAAAACGGAGAGCTTCCGATTCAGTCTGCGGCACACCTTAACCTCGAGAAGCAGACTATTGAGGAAAAATATTCTTCAAAGGAAGAGGAAGCAAAGCCGGAGGAGAAAACGGAAGAAAAGGTTAACGAAGATTTTCTTGACGCCATTATAAGCGACAATGATTCTTACCGTATTTATCTTGAACAGGATTCGGAAAAGGAAGGTGAGAACCAGTGAGAAAACGAGGACGCTTAGGCTATCTTACAAAAGAGGGCTTCAGAAACATCAGAGTTAATCACCTTATGTCCATCGCTTCAATCGCAGTGCTTATGTCCTGCCTTGTTATGATGGGTGCAGCATTTATGGTTATCGTCAATGTCAATAATGTTATGACAGAGATTGAAAGCCAGAACGTCGTCATGGTTTACCTCAAGGATGAGATTCAAGGCGAGGGCATAACTCAGATGAAAGAAAAAATCACACTCATGCAGAATGTTAAGAAGTGTGAATACGTTGATAAGGAAACAGCGTTCAAGCAGCAGTTGGAGGAGCTTGGCACGGACGCAACCTATTTTGAAGGCGTTGATAATCCGCTGCCCGATCTTTTCAAGGTCTCTGTCAGCGATATGACAAAGTTCGACAGCACCGTTTCCGAGCTGCAAAAGCTTGACGGAGTTGATTCTGTTCGTGACAACAGGGATATAGCACAGACCCTTGTCAGAATCAGACGTACAATTTTCTATGTAAGCATCGGCGTAATTGCCGTTTTGCTTCTCATCTCGCTGTTCATCATTGCAAATACGGTTCGTATTACAATGTACAGCAGAAGGCTTGAGATAAATATTATGAAATCAGTCGGCGCAACGAATTGGTTCATACGTTGGCCGTTCATGGTTGAAGGTATGGTTCTCGGCGCAATTTCGGGAGTTCTTTCCCTTGCGATTGTCTGGGGCGTTTACAGAGCACTTCAGTCAACGGTTTCGTCAATGCTCACAATGGTAAGCAGAGGCTTCACCGTTGTGCCGTTTACCGATTATGTAATATACCTTCTTGTTGCTTTCCTTGCTATAGGTATTATTTCCGGCGGAATAGGAAGCCTTATTTCCATACAGAAATACCTCAAGGAACGTGGAGGAGTTGTGTATGAAGAAACTGAATAAATTTTTATCATTGTTCATGAGCATGGCACTTGTTTTTGTATCGTTCATGTTCTATGCTCCAAAAGCACAGGCGAAAACGCTCGGCGATTTGAGAGACGAGTATTCCGATATCGAGGATAAGGTTTCCGAGAGTGAGCAGAAGGTGAAGGAGCTTGAAAGTCAGCAGGCTGACCAGTCAAAGATTGTTTCGGCACTCAATGTTCAGCTCCAAAAGCTCAATCAGGAGCGTGAAAACATCACGGCGCAGAAAGACCTCATTACCGAGGATATTGACGCAACAGAGGAGAAGATTTCTTCCCTCAATGCCGAGATTACAAAGCTTGATGCCGAGATTGCAGCAAAGGATCAGGAGATTAAGGACACGGTTAAGCTTTTCTGTGACAGAATGAGAGCTAATTACATGGCCGGCGAAACCTCGGTTCTTGAAATATTCACTTCATCGTCGGATATGTCAAGCTTTCTGAATCGCCTTGAGATGTTCAAGCGTGTTACGGAGAGTGACCAGGGCCTTGTTGATAAGCTTAATAAAGAAATCGCTTCTATTGAGAAAATGCAGAAGGAGCTTGAAGAAAAGAAGGCAACGCTCCAGAAGGAAAAGACCGAGCTTGAATCAAAGCGAAGCGACCTTCAGGCTACAGAGGATACTCTGACAGCAAATCAGAATGTTATCAAGGAGAAAACCGAAGAGGTTGAAGCAAAGCTCAATGCCTTGAACGCTCAGACGAAGGAGCTTAGGGTTTCGATCAGCGAATATAATTCCGAGATGTCGAGGCTTGATAATGAAATCAAGGAAGCTATCAGAAAGGCTAATCAAAGCTCAGGTGGCTCAAGCGGCGGTTCGTCATCCGGCGGCTCAAATGCAGGAAGTATGAGTTCCAATGTCAGCAATGCGGGCTGGGCATGGCCTATGCCATATGACGGAGTTTATCTCACGTCATATTACGGCTATCGTTACCATCCGCTCGATGGCGACTGGAGATACCACAGCGGTATCGATGTTTCAATGAGCGGTGCTTACGGCAAGAATATTGTTGCCACAAGAGCGGGAACGGTTATCCTTTCGTCGCTTGAGAGCGAGAGCGGCACAGGGTATGGCAACTATATTATAATTGACCATGGCGACGGATATACTTCGCTTTACGGCCATTGCAGTGCACTCCTTGTTTCGCAGGGACAGCATGTTTCAAGAGGCCAGATAATTGCCCGAGTCGGCAGCACCGGCTGGTCGACAGGTCCTCACCTTCACTTTGAGGTCAGATATAACGGCGAAACGGTCGATCCTCTCGACTATGTAAATCTGCCGTAAAAAACGATTATTAATAATGAATTTAACCTCCCATTGATTTTAGGTCAGTGGGAGGTTTTTCCTGATAACGAAAAAGGTGCGGCAACTTGCTGCACCTTTTGGATTTATTTTATTCGGCAACCTTTATTGTCATTCCGAGAATTCTTCTGACGCAGGCCTCGAGGTCAGCTCTTGTAATTTTACCGTTCTCGTATGCTGCCTTAAGCTCATCGGGTTCACCCTCGCCCATTTTGATGTCGTTGCCGGCAAGAACCTCGTCGGAATGGTGGCTGTGAACACTCCAGTCGGTGGTGACCATACCTCTGAAGCCCCATTCGCCCTTGAGAAGCTCGGTCAGCAGCTCATAGTTTGTTGATGTGTGACAGCCGTTGACAAGATTGTAGGAGGACATAATCGTCCAAGGGTCGGCTTCCTTAACGCAGATTTCAAATCCACGGAGATAGATTTCTCTGAGTGCGCGCTCCGAAACTCTCGAATCGCAATCGAAGCGGTTTGATTCTCTGTTGTTGCAGGCAAAGTGCTTGACCGAAGCCGCAGCCTTTCTCGATTGAATACCCCTGACATCTGCTGCACAGCATTTTCCTGCGAGGAGGGGATCCTCGGAGAAGTATTCAAAATTACGGCCGCAAAGCGGATTTCGATGAATGTTCATTGCCGGAGCAAGCCATACACCCAGGTTGTTTTCTCTAAGTTCTGCTCCGCCTGCCGCACCGACCTCTTCGATAAGCTCGGTGTTCCAGGTGCACGCAAGAAGCGTTGCACACGGCCATGCTGTCGTCGCAGCACCGGTTGAAACGTCAAGGCGAACACCGGCAGGGCCGTCGGCTGTCGGAACGGGAGGAATATCAAGTCGCTTAAGTCCGCCAAATGCGCCTGTGTTGCAAACGCCGGGCAGATTCTGATGTCCGCCGACAAAGTCAATAAGCTCATCAACTGTGAATTGTCTGATGAAATCATCAAGACTGATTTTATCGCCGACATAGTCAAACATAACTGTCTCGTCGGGAGCCTTTGCATCTGCCAAAATATTTTTACCCGAATCATAGCTTGGTTCACTCTGAGGAAGTGATTCGTAGCTTCCGTCAGCAAGAAGCCTCTTCTTAAGCTTGAACGGCTTGAGAAGCGATTTTGATTGTTTAACAATTATATCCTTATCTGCTGTGAATTCAAAGTCAAGCGGCTTTGTATTTCTTACAGAATTGCCGATGCTGAATTTATATGTTCCCTTTTCAAGAATAAATGCCGATTTCTGAATTTTTCCGAGATCATCAAAGCTTGCCATATCGTTCATGTCAAAGCTCAAAGCGACGGTCTGACTCTCACCGGGAGCGAGAAGCTTAGTTTTAGCAAATGCCGCAAGCTCTTTAGACGGCTTGCCAAGCTTGCCCTGCGGTGCGCTGTAATAAAGCTGAACAACCTCTTTGCCGGGAATGTCGCCGATGTTTTTAACTGTGACAACGGCAACGATCTTGCCATCGCTCTCACCGCAGAAAGAACCGCTCATGTCAAAGCTTGTATAAGAGAGACCGAATCCGAACGGATAACGAACCCTTTCCGCTGCGCCTGGAATGGTTTCAAAATAACGGTAGCCGACATAGATATCGTCCTCATAATCAAGGTGCTCATAGCCTGTTTGGAATATCTTTCCGTTCTCATAATCGTCATATGACTTAGGAATTGTGTCACCGAGCTTGCCCGACGGGTTGACGTCACCGCAGAGAATATCGGCAACCGCCATGCCGCCTTCCATGCCGCCCTGCCAGCCGCAGAGAATACCCTGTACCTTGTCGTTTTCGGCAAAATGCTCACAGTCAACAACTCCGCCCGAATTGAGAACAACTATAGTCTTTTTGAAAGCCGCCGAAATTCGGTCAATGAGGCTCTTTTCGGCATCGGAAAGATAGTAGTCGCCGCTTATAGCACGGCGGTCAACGCCCTCGGCAGAGAAGCGGCTGAGCGTGATTATTGCAACGTCTGCATTTTCTGCCGCAGTGTTTATAAGCTCGTCGGGAGCTTCTGCTTCGACAACGTGCATACTTGCAAAGGTTTCGTAAATAATGTCGTCCTTTTCTTGGCAAAAATCCATTGCGTTGACCTTGTCCCAAATTTTTTCGATCTCGGGACGTGTCGGAATTTTCTTGCTTTCTTCCTTGACGTATTCTTTGTAAAAGTCAACGGTCGGCATATAGATGCTGATCTTTTTCTCTTTCTCTTTTTGAGAAAAGCCGTCGTAAATATTGTGGGTGTATGCGCAGAAAACGTCGCCGCTTCCGCCGCCGCCCTTTATGTATTCAATGATTGCTTTGCCGAAAAGTGCAACCTTCTCACCTTTTTTAAGTGGCAAAGCATTATCGCTATTCTTGAGCAAAACCATACCTTCACCGGCGGCTTTTCTTGAGAGAGCAATATGCTCGGGTGAGCCTGTTAATTTTCTGCCGTCAGTACCCATTGGTATGCACGGCTGATATCTGAATCTTGCGTATTTATCCATAAACAACTCTCCATTCTAAAAAATCTGTAACTTAATAATAAAACAAACTATCGATTAAATCAATGGATTTTTGTTAATATTCCGAGAAAAATGCCTATCCTCGGTTCATTCAAGGATAGGCATAGCTTAATTCTTTATAAAGCTGACAGTTTTATTTTTTATCGAGATTTTTCCAACCTGCCAGCTGTAATCTGTTAGCTCCTTTTTAAATGTAAGAAAGGAATGGTCAATCGGAAAACCGAGAATTTTTTCGACTTGCTCATATGTCAGAGTGAAATCTGTTTCCTGTGATTTAACATAATTCCAAAGCGGTTTGTATTTACTCATTTTGTTCTCCTTGAAAAGAACTTATTTAACAGAATGTACAATATTATCAGCACAACGGTTGAGCCGATGAGTATGAGGTACATTGTCGGTATTTCAACCTCATGCTCAAAGAAAAACAGTTTGCAATCAACGGCTTTCAGCATTCCGTCAACCGCCTCTTTCGGAAATCCGATCTTCTCCATTTCACGGAAAGTACCTGTCATTGCGTGGTTGCGGATAAGGCTTGTTCCGTATGTACCGGGGAGGAACAAGAGAACTTTTTGAAGTCCGTTCCCGAACTGCGACATCGGCATATATGCGCCGCAAAGAAATCCGTAGCCGGCACTGACGATTGTACCTACCGCCGATGCCTGACCGTTGGTTGTGAGGGAAAAGTTGACGCACGATGACAGTGCAGTGCCAAACAAAGTCAGCAAAAAAACATCGAGAATCAAATATAATACGTCGCCGAGCGACATGTACCAGCCCTGTGTATAAATGTAAATCAGACCGACGGCGAGGGCGGAAAAGCTGATTATCAACGTTGACATCGCAGAAGAAATAAAGTAGCCGAGAGCCAGCGTTGAACGGCGAACAGGGGAGACCGTTAAATCACGAATTGCACCGTTAACCTTATCGTTTATCATTAAAAGATTTGAGCAAAACGCCACTGTTACGCAGCTGACAGCCAACAAAGAGGAGACAAGCTGACCGGCTACTATGCCGTTGAGAAGCTTATCGTCAATCGTAATACCCTGCGGAACAGCAGAAGCAAAGCTGTCACGGTAAACATTGGCAAGAAAGGTTATGTACAAAACAAGAAGAATCATCGGAGTTATCAGCGAAGAAAAAAACATTCCTTTGTCCTTGAAAAAGAGACGAATATTGCGTCTGATTAAATTGCCGAGACCTGTCATTTTTCATCGCCTCCTGTCAGTTTTTTTTCTGTCACGGTGAGAAAAACATCATCCATTTTGCCCTTTGTAACCTCATAATCCGTAAAAATTTTCGGATTTTCCGTGATAAGCTTTGTCGCCGCCGCTGTGTCGGGAACGGAAACTCTTATCGCATCACGGAGTATCTCATAAGGCATACCAAGCTTTTTAACTTCGTTTTCATCAGCTTTGTAAATTGTTATGAAATCACCAGTGTATTTGTTTTTCAACTCAAGAGGAGTTCCTTCGGCAACGATTTTTCCGCTGTCAAGAATAACAACATAATCCGCATCCGCCGCTTCCTCCATGTAGTGAGTGGTGAGCAGAACTGTCATGTTTTCGTTCTTTCTCAAATTGTTTACAACGTCACCGAGAAGCTTTCTCGTTTGAGGGTCGAGACCCGTTGTCGGCTCGTCGAGAATCAATAGCTGCGGCTTGTGGAGAAGTGCACGGGCAATGTCAATCCTGCGCCGCTGGCCGCCCGAAAGCTTGCCGACGGTTCGATTAAGAAGATTTTCAAAGTCAAGCATTTTTGCAAGCTCGGATTGACGGCTTTTAAATTCTGACCCTTTTATTCCGTATAGAGCGGCTCGGCTTCTCAGGTTATCAGAGACAGATAGTGCCTGATCCAACACGGAATTTTGGAAAACTACGCCGACGTTTCTTTTGATTTCGTCAATCGAATCGTCAATACTTTTGCCGCAGATTTCAACTCGGCCTCCGTCCTTTGCGAGCTGGCCGCAGATTATGGAAATTGTTGTGCTTTTTCCTGCGCCGTTCACGCCGAGAAAAGCAAACAATTCACCTTGCTTAACGTTAAACGAGATGTCTTGAACAGCTTTAACGTCGCCGAAAGCTTTAACTAAGTTTTTTATTTCAATTATGTTACCCATCTGTTTTCCTCTTCTATGGAGATTACTTTTCCTTTTTGCCGCTGACGGAATTCATTACTATTGCAATCGCACCGTAAACAATTCCTCCGACGGCCCAAATTATCCAGCCGCTTTTAAGCTGAGCGTTACCGCTCGGACCATATGTGAACACAAGAAAAATTGCCGTAACAATCAGCCAATAGCATATCGTTATCGCACCTCTCAGCTTGCCTGTCGATTTCTTATCACGGGTATAGTCATCTTCCTCAAGAAGCTGGTTGAACGAGGACTGACGGACGCCGCCGAGAACAAAAAAGTATACTCCGACGCCTGCAAGTATCAGCAAAAGGCAAACACCGACGATATAGGAAATATCCGTTGCCTTGAAACAAAAAGCAATAAAAAGCGGCAAAACCGAAAGTATGCAAAGCAAGGTTCCAATCGAATTAAACCGTGAATGTGTTTCGCTGAAATTCTTTTTCTTTTCCTTAACCATGCCGGAAACGCCGTATTCCGTTTCAAAGGCTTCATTCTCAAGGAAGCGATACTCTCTTGCTTTTGATGAACAGGAAAGAAAAATCCAAACCGCAACTGCGACCATAACAACAAGTATGCAAAGTCCGATGCCTGCTGCAAGATTTTCCGGAAGGTCGAACCCTGCAATCTCGCTCAGGCCTGCAAGGAGAATAAGTGCAACAGGGGAAAGTATGCACAGAAACGTTGCAAACGCAATTTTCGGTGCGGCTGTCCTGCGAAGCTCAAGAAAATCCGAAGCCTCTTTCATAGTGACTCTCCGTAACGCAGAATCTTCACTTACGGCGATTTTTTCTTCCGCCTCGATTTCATCTTTCAAAAGAAAATCCGTTGAAACTCCAAACAGACGGCTCATCTGTAAAATTTTATCCATATCGGGCACTGACTGCGCACCCTCCCATTTGGAAACCGACTGGCGTGTTACTCCGAGCTGCTGTGCAAGCTCCTCCTGCGACCAGCCCGATTTTTTTCGAAGCGATATAATTTTATCTGCCAAGATCATGGTGACCCCTCCTTTTCTTGCCACAAGCATACCATTTCTTACGGTTGCAGGCAAGAAACCTGACTGTATAATCTGTCAACCGACGGTTGCGTTTACTAAATTATAACAAAAAAGAAGAAATGTATCAATAAAACCGGGGATTTTGTTGCACAAATATTTAGCTTGTTTTTTGTATAAAACCAGCTAAAATTGAAACTGTTAATGTTAAAAAACAGCGTTGAAAACGTCAAATCAGGGTTTTAGGTGCACTTTATGGCAAAAACGGGAATAAAAAGTTGAAAAAAATCTCTTAATAATGTTTACATCTCAAAAAGAAAGTGTTATTATTATGGGTGGTAATAAGATTGCTATTAACTTTACAAGGAGGAACAAAGAATGGCAAGAAAAAAGTTAACCATGGATGGTAATACCGCTGCCGCTCACGTATCTTATGCGTTCACGGAAGTTGCCGGTATCTATCCTATCACCCCGTCAAGCCCGATGGCTGACTACGTTGATCAGTGGTCTGCTCAGGGTCGTAAAAACATTTTCGGCACAACAGTAAAGGTTGCTGAGATGCAGTCCGAGGCAGGTGCTTCGGGTACTGTTCACGGCTCCCTTGCAGCAGGTGCTCTCACAACGACTTATACGGCGTCGCAGGGTCTTCTCCTCATGATCCCCAATATGTATAAGATCGCAGGTGAGCTTCTTCCCTGCGTATTCCATGTATCGGCTCGTTGCGTTGCGTCTCACGCCCTTAACATCTTCGGCGATCATTCGGACGTTTATGCCTGCCGTCAGACAGGTTTCGCAATGCTTGCTGAAACAAATCCGCAGGAAGTTATGGATCTTGGCGCAGTTGCTCATCTTGCAGCTATCGAAGGCAGAGTTCCGTTCATCAACTTCTTTGACGGTTTCCGTACATCTCACGAGATTCAGAAGATCGAAGTTTGGGATTACGATGATCTTAAAGAAATGTGTGACATGGATGCGGTTGCTGCATTCAGACACAGAGCACTTAACCCCGAGCATCCCGG
>CALBHM010000060.1 GCA_937892835.1 uncultured Ruminococcus sp.
CGGCACCATAGAAACCTCGTAGAATCAACGTTCTTCGGGGTTTCTTGTTTTTTTGTCCTTAGATTCTTTTTGCAATTTTCAACAGATTTCTAACGCAGTAAATAGAGGTTATAGCTTTATTCTTTTACAAGCCGATGTTTTTCTAATTTTAAAAATAGTTGATTTTTATTTGCAATAGTGATATAATTCGTTTAACTGGATATTTATGGGGTGATTGAATGAAAACATTAAAGAAAGTTTTCAGTATCCTTCTGTGTGCGGCGTTGCTTTCGTCATCTGCACCTGTTCTGAATTTCAGCATTTTCAGAACGGATGCGGCGGCGGTGAGCTATGCCAAAACGCATACCAAGGAGTATTACTATGCTCCGGGAACACAGTTCATTTCCTATCTCGCAACAGGCGGAGACCGTGACGGCAACACAGCTAAGGCTAAGGTTACCGACAGCGGCTATACTCTTATCGACAAGAACCTCAATGCCGGAGTAAGAGTTTCCTCGGGTCTGTTTTCGTCAAGGGATGCGGACGAGGTCTATCTCGGCTACAAGACAAGCTCCGACCCGACCATATCAATCCGTGATCTCAGAATTATGTTAAATAAGAGTGATGACAGATATACTTGCCCCGAAAACGGTGCGGCTTATACGCTAGTCGGCCTGACTCCTATATCTCAGGTTGATAACGACGGCGGTGGATCTGTTGACCTTAATCAGAGCAAATCAAGTGCAGACTATCTGCATTATTTTGCGACCAAGGATATCAGAGTAGGAGCTCCTATTGTTTCAATTACCATAAATAATAACGATTCACAAGCCGGCTATGAGACTGTAAAATACTTGAATTCCGACGATTTTAACCTTGCTGGCGATGCTAACAGAGATGCCGGCGGTGAGTATATTTATACTCATCTCACCCGACTTCCGGAAGTTGATACAACGGCTTTGCGTTCTGCAATGGAAGCGGCGGACACATATATTGCCAACGGTCATCTCTATGTTGACATTGCAGCATTGACAAATGCAAGGGATAACGCAAAGAAAATAACGGACAGCTATGATAATTATGCCGCAGGATATGAGGCTTTCAGTACAGCATATAATCAGGCGGCTATCGACAATGCAAAAACAGCAATCGACAATGCAATTAAGGCATTGCTTACGAAGCTTGATTGGACGGCTTTTAATGCGGCGGTCAGCAAGGCAAACGGACTTAATAGGAACGATTACGTTGATTTCAGCTCAGCTGAAAATGCGCTGAAAAATGCCGACCTCGTTAAGAACAGCTTCACAACGCAGGAGCAGGTTGATAGCGAAACGGCTAAAATCAATGCCGCTGTTAATGCGCTTGTGAAGAAGTCAACGACATCGAGTATGATTCAGGCAACAGCTTGGGCGGACGGTATTTTCAGAGCTTCCGTAAAGCTTTCACTTAACAATGTAAATATCGGATCAACCTGTGACTACTGGGAAAAGAGTGATATTCCGATTGAAGATATTGAAACATATAAAGATGGAGACGTATATGTTTATCAGAAATCAGCTCAGAATGTTGCCGAAAGATGGAACGCATCAACAGCAACAATTTATGTTGACCCCGATGTTACTCCCGATATACGTTCAACGGGTGTAAATATTCAGCTTACGATGCCTTGGGTTTATTCATGTCTCAGCAAGGCTCGTTGGGGTGTTGAACTTGCTCAGTACACCAATCATTATAATTTGGGTACTCTTGAGGAAAACATGAGAAGCGCAACCGTTATCTCAACCAATGGCAAAAGCTTGACCTATACTCTCTGCGATGCAAACGGAAACGATATGGCAAGTGCGGAAACAAACAGTGATTTCACGCAGGATGCCGTAATCAATGCAAACGGCGATGCATACGGTCCGTACACATGGTATATCAAGGGTGCCGTTCCTGCCGCAGGCGATAAAGCGGTTCTTAGAGTTCTTGGTATCTGCGCCGCATGGGCTGACAGCGGTAATCTTCAGAAACTCACCGAGTTTACAGACCTTACAATCGTCAGCGTTTCAAAGACCGCTCTCAAAAAGGCGATTTTTACAATCGTCGGCAACAAGAGTGTTTATACCTCGGACAGCTACGCCGCTTATGTGACGGCTCTCAATGAGGCGAAGGACGTCCTCAACAACGCAACGGCAGAGCAGACAACGGTTGACGCCGCAACAGCGAAGCTCAACAATGCTATCAATTCTCTTCAGGCAACGCTCGATATGTCGGGTCTCTATGCCGCAAGAGACAAGGCTAATTCGCTCAACGGCTCGGACTATGAGGATTTCTCTGAGATTGCGAACCTCGTCAACATGATTCCGAACACCGTTTTCAACACTCAGCAGGAGGTTGACGATTACACCGACAGACTGAACTACGCTATTTCAAAGCTTATAAAGAAATCAACCGCCGGTATATCTTCTGTTACAAGCACCCAGAAAACCTTGATAGATTATTCGGCAAGAATTTATAATTACCTTACAGTATATAACGCCGACAAGGTTACGGAAAACGCCTTAGCCATTAACAATATCGAAGGCGAAGCAGATGTCAACAGCACACCTTCCTTTGAGTTTTCCTATGAAAACGTACACGGCGGAAAGGATTATCACCGTATTTATCAGAAATCCTCAGACAGTTCTGCAAACGCTTATTATATTTTTGATCAGTATAACAATAATACGAAAGATCTTTCTTCTTTAGGCAATATAGTAAGTGTGGTTTTGCACGGTGACGGAAAAGCTCACGACGAAAGTGTTTCACTTTATGACAGCACGTTTAACGAAGGCCTCGGTGGATACACGGAATCAAAGACCTCGGTTACGACTACAGGTTCAAAAACAAGCAAAAGCTATACATATAACCTTGTAAACGGCGGCGTAATCAGCACATGGGATTGGAGTCAGACAGAAAAAACTTCTAATCGAAATATGTCGCTCACAGGTGCAATTCCCGATGTCGGCGACACAGTACAGCTGAGAGTAGTTGCACGAAATGCCGTATTCAGTTATGATGGCAGCTATTCAAATTGTATATTCTTCTACTACAATTGGGTAACTCTTAACCTCGTTACTGTTGACTCAACCGCTTTGAGAAATGCAATCGCACTTTCAAAGAACGTCCTTGACAAGAGCGCATATTCTGAGTCAAGTTACAACGCTTACCGCACGGCTCTCACTGAGGCAACGGATACGCTCAACGGCTCCGATGTTCCGAGTCAGAACAGCTACGATGCCAAAGCAACCGCTCTTACTAACGCAATCAACAATCTTGAACGTATTCAGACCGTAAAATTTGACAGTCAGTTAGCGACGACAGCGGGAACGACCTCGGTTGTTGCAACGATCGGCAAGGCTATGCCTGCGATTACGCTCCCAACCCGTGAGCATTACAGCTTTGAAGGCTACTTCACTCAGCCGAACGGTGAGGGCATTCAGTATTACAACGCAGACGGAAGCTCCGCAAGAGACTTCGACCTCGAAAGCGATGTAACGCTCTACGCAAGCTGGTCGATTGACAAGTTTGATATTAATTTCGTGAACTATGACGGCTCGGTTCTCAGAAGCGGTAAGGTTGCCTACGGAGCAAAGCCTGTATATGACGGAGATGAACCGACAAGGGCGAGCGACGATGGCTATGAATACACATTCAGCAGTTGGTCACCGGAAATTACAGAGGTTACGGCAGACGCAACCTATACGGCTCAGTTCAGCTCAAAGAATCACGACTATAAATATGTGATGATTGACGAAAATCAACATAAGCAGGTATGTCAAAACAATAACTGTGGACATGAAAAGGCCGCTGAGAATCATAACTTTGTTTATACAAAGCTTAGCAGTCTCGGATTTGGCTACAAGTGCACCGAATGCGGC
Organism: uncultured Ruminococcus sp.; assembly: GCA_937892835.1. GTDB lineage: Bacteria > Bacillota > Clostridia > Oscillospirales > Acutalibacteraceae > CAG-488. Next base: position 3,882 of record CALBHM010000060.1, read on the forward strand.
TACAGTTATACCGATACAGTGGTTGATTATGAAATCAAATTCCCTGAGGGAAGTGGAAATCTGGTTAAGAAAGAAATCAGAGCGGATCTTTCACTGAATTATTATGTAGCCACAATTCAGGCACCGTTATACAGTGGCAGCAAGTATTTCGCATACTGGGCAGACGGAGCAACAGGCGAGAAGGTCAGCA
>CALBHM010000061.1 GCA_937892835.1 uncultured Ruminococcus sp.
GACTTGTGAAGTCCGCCAAGCTCCTTGATAAGCTCATCGCCCGGACGGACGTGAAGATGATAAGTGTTGCAAAGCTGAACCTGAGCATGAATATCCTTAAGATCGTAAGCATCAAGAGCACCCTTTATCGCTCCGCAGGTTGCAACATTCTGAAACGCAGGCGTTTTGACCGTTCCGTGAACCGTTTTGAATTCGCCGAGACGTGCCGCTCCGCACTGCTTTATTATTTTAAATTCTGCCATTTGTCGTCTCCTTAAAGAATAGCCATAGCGTCGCCGAACGAGAAGAATCTGTATTTTTCTTCGACGGCAATTTTATATGCATTCATCGTGTGCTCATAGCCGCAGAATGCGCTGACGAGCATGATAAGTGTGCTTTCGGGCAGGTGGAAATTGGTTATAAGTCCGTCAATACACTTAAACTCATATCCCGGATAGATAAAAATGCTTGTCCAATCGTCATATTCGCAGACCTTGCCCTTTGCCTGACATACGGATTCAAGCGTGCGGCAGCAGGTTGTGCCGACTGCGATGACCCTGCCTCCGTTTTTCTTAGTCTCATTGATAATATCAGCTGTTTCGGCAGGTATCATATAATGCTCGGAATGCATTTTATGCTCCTCAATGTTTTCCGTCTTAACCGGACGGAAGGTGCCTATACCTACATGGAGCGTTACAAAGCCGATCTTTACACCCTTATCCTTGATTTTCTGCAAAAGCTCGGGAGTGAAATGCAGACCTGCCGTCGGTGCGGCGGCCGAACCCAGCTCCTTGGAATAAACTGTCTGATAGCGTTCCTTATTTTCAAGCTTTTCCTTTATATAATGAGGAAGCGGCATTTCGCCGATTTTATCGAGCACGTTATAGAAATTGCCCTCATACGAGAACTCGGCAATTCTGTTTCCGTTCTCGAGAACTTCCTTTATCTCGGCCTTGAGTATACCCTCGCCGAAAGTAAATTTTGCGCCCTCTCTCGCCTTCTTACCCGGTCCTGCCATGACCTCCCAGGTGTGAGCGTCATGCTGATTGAGCAGGAGAAATTCAACGACTGCGCCTGTTTCCTCCTTAACGCCGTAAAGGCGTGCCGGGAGAACTCTTGTATTATTGAGTATAAGACAGTCACCCTCATGAAGAAGATCAACTATATCATAAAAATGAAGATGCTCGACCTCGCCCGTTTTCTTATCGAGATGCATAAGCCTTGAGCTGTCTCTCGGCTCAATCGGGTGCTGAGCGATCAGTTCCTCGGGAAGATCGTAATAAAAATCACTTTTTTTCATCGTAAAACCTCTGTTTCGGCCATTTGGCTCTTGACTTGAATAATAAAAAATGTTATTATCACTTTTAATGGTAACCGCAAATCAAATCAGTGGTTACAAAGTGTTGACAACTAATTATTATATTGCATAATCGGTCGAATGGCAACACATTTTTTAAAATTTATTTAAGAGGTGAATTTGTAATGAAAAAGTACAAGGTAGGTATTATCGGAGCTACCGGCATGGTTGGACAGAGATTTGCGACCTTGCTTGAAAATCACCCTTGGTTCGAGGTTGTTCTTGTTGCAGCAAGTCCGCGTTCGGCGGGTAAAACATACAAAGAGGCTCTCGGCAGCCGTTGGTGCATGGATACTCCGTTGCCGGAGAGCATGGCAGACCT
>CALBHM010000062.1 GCA_937892835.1 uncultured Ruminococcus sp.
TTTTCGCAGTTCATTATATCCTGCGGCGTGCCGGTACAGACGATCTCTCCGCCGTGAATTCCCGCACCCGGGCCAACGTCAACAATGTAATCCGCCGAGAGCATTGTTTCCTCGTCGTGTTCAACAACTATCAGCGTATTTCCAAGGTCACGAAGCTCTTTAAGCGTGTTCAAAAGCTTATCATTATCCTTCTGATGAAGTCCGATGCTCGGCTCATCAAGAATATACAAAACGCCCATGAGTGATGAGCCTATCTGAGTTGCGAGCCTGATACGCTGACTTTCGCCGCCCGAGAGCGTGCCTGAACTTCTTGTCAAGGTAAGATAATCAAGTCCTACACTCGCAAGGAATTTCATTCGGCTTTTTATCTCCTTGATAATCGCATCCGCAATCATCATGTCTCTTTCAGAAAGCTTCAGTCCGTCAAGGAAAACGAGTGCTTCCTTGATTGACTTGCTGCAAAATTCATAAATATTTATTCCGCCGACGGTGACAAAAAGGCTCTCTTTTTTCAGTCTTGCACCGCCGCACTCGGGACACTCAACCGCCGTCATGAGCTGTTCAATCTCGTTGCGTGAATATTCGCTTGTCGTTTCGGCATAGCGGCGTTCAACATTATTGATAATGCCCTCAAAGTCCTTCATATAGGTGCCTTCGCCGTAAACACTCTTGCGCTGCATCTTTATTTTTTTACCGTCGGTGCCGTACATTATGACCTTTTTCGCCTTCTCGGGCAAATCCTTATACGGAACGTCGAGTGAGAAATCATATTCCTTCGCCAATGCCTCATAGTACATCAGTGCAATCGTTCCGCCGTCGGCAGCCGACCAGCCCGAAGCCTTGATAGCGCCCTGACGAATCGAAAGACTCGGATCGGGAACAACAAGCTTTTCGCTGACCTTCATGAAAATTCCCAGTCCGCTGCACTTGGGACATGCGCCGAACGGATTATTGAAGCTGAACATTCTCGGGTTAAGCTCCTCAACGCTGACACCATGCTCCGGGCAGGCGTAATTCTGCGAGAACATAAGCTCCTCGCCGCCGATAACGTCGATAATAATGAGACCCTTTGAAAGTCCTGCCGCAGTCTCAACGGAATCGGAAAGTCTGCTTTTTATCTCGTCCTTTATAACAAGTCGGTCAACTATGACCTCAATATTGTGCTTTTTATTCTTCTCAAGCTTGATCTGCTCCGAAAGGTCGTATGTGATTCCGTCAATTCTGACTCTGACAAAGCCGCTCTTGCGAACATTGTCAAGCTCCTTGACGTATTCGCCCTTTCTGCCGCTGACAATCGGAGAAAGCACCTGAATTTTAGTACCTGTTTCAAGCTCCATTATGCTGTCAACAATCGTGTCAACGCTTTGGCGTGAAATCTCCCTGCCGCAAACAGGACAATGCGGAATACCGACTCTCGCATAGAGCAGTCTCAGGTAATCGTATATTTCCGTAACCGTTCCGACGGTGGAACGCGGATTTTTTGAGGTTGTTTTCTGGTCAATGGAAATCGCAGGAGAAAGTCCCTCGATATAGTCAATCTTCGGCTTCTCCATCTGACCGAGGAACTGTCTTGCATATGACGAGAGCGACTCAACATAGCGTCGCTGACCCTCGGCGTAAATCGTGTCAAAGGCAAGCGACGACTTACCCGAGCCTGAAAGTCCTGTGAAAACCACAAGCTTGTCTCTCGGAATTTCAACGTCTACATTTTTCAGATTGTGCTCACATGCACCCTTTACGATCAATTTATTCTGTCGCATTACTTATCCTCTCTCAATTTGTTTATGCGGTCACGAAGATATGCCGCGTGCTCAAATTCAAGTATCTTCGCCGCCGCCTTCATCTCGGCGGTGAGCTGCTTAATCATCTGTTCTTTCTCGGCACGGCTC
>CALBHM010000063.1 GCA_937892835.1 uncultured Ruminococcus sp.
CTGCGAAAAGTCGATAACAGGTCAGTATCTCAGCGGCAAAAAGAAAATCCCTGTACCGCAGAAAAGACGAAAGGGCAACGGCAAGTTCCTTGAGGTCAAGGGTGCTGCCGAAAATAACCTCAATAATATAAATGTAAAAATTCCGCTCGGCGAGTTTGTTTGCGTAACGGGTGTTTCCGGCTCGGGTAAGTCGTCGCTTGTCAACGAGATAATTTACAAGCGCCTTGCCGAGGAGTTGAACGGAGCAAAGAGATTCCCGGGTAAGCATAAGGAAATGCTCGGAATTGATAATCTTGACAAGGTTATTGATATTGACCAGTCGCCGATAGGAAGAACTCCACGTTCAAATCCTGCAACCTACACGGGCGTTTTCAACGATATCCGTGAGCTTTTCGCCATGACATCTGACGCAAAGAGCAGGGGATACACAGCAAGCAGATTTTCATTCAACGTCAAGGGAGGACGCTGCGAGACCTGCCAGGGCGACGGAATCATGAAGATTGAAATGCACTTCTTGCCCGATATTTTTGTTCCGTGCGAGGTTTGCCATGGCGCAAGATATAACCGTGAAACTCTTGAAGTAAAGTACAAAGGCAAGAGCATTTATGATGTGCTTGAAATGACGGTTGAAGAGGCGGTCAACTTTTTCTCAGCAGTGCCGAAGATTCACAAAAAGCTTTTGACGTTGTTCGAGGTCGGTCTCGGATATGTTAAGTTAGGACAGGCTGCGACAACTCTTTCGGGCGGTGAGGCTCAGCGAGTTAAGCTTGCAACCGAGCTTGCAAAGCCGGCAACCGGCAGAACGATTTATATTCTCGACGAGCCGACAACAGGACTTCACACTGCCGACGTTCATAGGCTTATTGAAGTTTTGCAGAAGCTTGTTGACAAGGGCAATACGATACTTGTAATCGAGCATAATCTTGACGTCATCAAGACGGCGGATTATGTTATTGATCTCGGCCCGGACGGCGGAGACAAGGGCGGAAATATTGTTGCCACGGGAACTCCCGAAAAGGTGGCGAAGGTTGAAGGTTCATACACAGGTCAGTATCTTAAAAAGGTTTTATGATTTAGAAATCGGATGCGCTGTTATTCTGTGTTGATATCGGCAGCGGCTTTGCTTGCCGTAGATTTTACAACTCAAAATACCGCAATATAAATAGGTCGATTTTTATTGTAATTTCTTCTTTGCTGTGTTAGAATAAATGTTGAATTTTGAATGAATACTAAGATGTTAGCCTGGAAAATATTATATCGTCACTCATTACAAAGAAAAGCAGCATAAGACAGATAATAATTATACGAAAACACATAATCAACGGGGGTATGAAATTGGCAGGTAAAATTAACATGAAAAACTTTTGGCAGCAGCTGCGGCCGATGCTCGGATACAATGCCGCAAATATTCTTTTTGGCGGCTCAACCTACATAATCAGCCTTTTCTTCATGTCGTATCTGACTGAGGTTGAGGGTCTTAATACGAAGCAGGCCGGCTGGGTCTTTGCCTTTGCCCACATTTGGGATGCGATAACCGACCCTGCGATGGGTCTTATCACCGACCGAACAAAGTCAAAGTTCGGTAAGCACCGCCGCTATCTTCTTTGGGGTATTGTGCCGATTTTTATATCTTATTTTCTTTTGTGGAATTCGTTTGGCCTTTCGCAGATCGTCAGCACGAATGTTATCACGGTATACTACACCTGCGCATATATGCTCTTCAACACGGCGTACACTCTCGTCTGCGTGCCGTACACGGCAATGTTGCCCGAAATTGCGCCCGAATACTCGCTGAGAACGCAGTATAAATCCGTTGAATACATATTTAATTCAGTCGGAATGGTTTCTTCATTCGTGCTCGTTTCTGCCGTTCTCGGCTTCACGGACGTTAAGACTCTTGAAGCAACTCCC
>CALBHM010000064.1 GCA_937892835.1 uncultured Ruminococcus sp.
ATTTGCCGGTTTCTGATTCTTAACAACAGGCTTCGGCTCGGGCTTCTTAACCTCGTCCGGAACCTCATAGTAAGCTCTTACCTCGGCAAGAGAACCGCCGAAAAGACCGAGAGTCTTTTTCTTAGCCGTTTTCAAAACTTCTATTTGTACATCGGCGTCCCACGGTGCTCCAAGCTCACTTTTAGCGGCTTCGATTGCAGCTTCTGTGGTTGCGCCCTTTCCGAATGCTTCTTTAATCAACGGTTTTCACCACCTGTAATTCTACACTTATAAAGTGTTATTTTCAAAAATTAGCTGTTCTTAATTCGTTTGATGCTGTTCTCTCTTGAACGACGTTCAACGGTTTCCTTAACCATAAGCTTTGCAATATTCTTCTGCGGCGACATAATCTTTTTGAGGATAATTGTCTGGAAAAATGCGAAAATATTTGACGCAATCCAGTATACGCCGATTCCGCTCGGGAACATGAATGCGAACCAAACCGACATAGCCGGCATCATGAGCATTGTGCAGCCCATTCCGGGAGCATTTGCACCGGGATTTGTCTTTTTCTGCTGCATCTGAGTGATAATCGCAGAAACCAAGGATGTTACACCGGAAAGAATTGGAATCAACCAATACTTGTTGAATACCTTGTACTGCGGCTGAACGCCCAGCTCAAGTCCGAGGAAAACAAATCTCTTTGCATCAATGAAAGCCTGAACCTTTGTGATAGCTTCTGCCGGAACAGTTGTTATTCCTTTTGCGGAGATGTAATCAAGTACCTCCGTGAAATGCTCGATAATATAAAGCGGATAGTATCTGTCAACCTTAGAACCAACGGTGACAACACCGTCTTTAACCATGTTTGAGAAAACATCAACAAACTGCTGAGATGTAGCGGCATCAAGTCCGATCGCATAGCGAAGCGGATTATAAAGAACGCCGTAAAGTCCGATAATAAACGGGAACTGAATGAGCAGCGGAAGACAGCCGGCCGACATCGGGTTGTAACCCTCTCTGGCGTAAAGATTCTGAGTTTCCTCCTGAATCTTCTGCTGATTTCCTGCATACTTTTCCTGAATGCGTCTGATTTTCGGCGCAAGACGCTGCTGCTTAGCCATACCCTTTTGCTGGCTTATTGTTGTAGGAAGAGTGACAAGACGGGCAAAAATTGTAAAAAGAATAATTGCAATTCCGTAGCTTCCGTTAAATCCGTCAACTATTCCGTAAAAGAAAAGCATAATATATCCGAAAATCGGAGTAATATACTTGTAAAGGAAGTTATACATATTTTGTCTCCTTTATTCTTTGCGACCCTTTTCTTTTTTCGGAGGAACAGGGTCATAACCTCCCTTAAATAACTGATTGCACCTGAGCAATCTGCCGAGAGCCATAAGCGAGCCTTTGAAAGCTCCGTGAATTTCAATCGCTTCTACGGCATAATGGGAGCAGGTCGGATAATACCTGCACATGGGCGGCAGATGAGGCGAAATGTGCCTTTGGTAAAACTTGATGCATCTGATGAGAAAATTTCTCATATCTTTTTCACGCCCGCTTTTGCAAGATGCTTGGCCATTACAGCCGAAACATCAGTGCTTTTGAGATGTTTTGTCCTGGATCTGGCAACAAAGACAAAATCGTATCCGCCCTTGATTGACGGGAGATTTTCTCTAAAAGCTGCTCTGATGATCCTTCTTGAGCGGTTTCTTTCAACCGCATTGCCGATCTTCTTACTTGTGGTAATACCCATACGACAAACTCCCGCGCGGTTATTCCTTAAAACGTAAGTAACCAACGCAGGATCAGAAAATGATTTTCCTCTGCCGTAAGCTCGTCGGAAATCGCTATTTTGCTTTAAAACAATATAATTTTTCTCAGGCAAAAATATCAAATCCGTTCAACGGTGGTCTACCGTAAAATCCAAGTACAGTCCGATTAATCGGGGCGAAATCAATCGCCCGACGAATCAGAAAAACTCAGTAAGTAAGCTGCTTTCTGCCCTTTGCACGACGACGTGCAAGAACCTTGCGACCGTTTCTGTCAGACATTCTCTTACGGAAACCGTGTTCCATCTTTCTGTGACGCTTCTTGGGCTGGTAAGTTCTCTTCATCTTTCTGACCTCCGTTTCAATACTTTACTTTGTTATTCTGAGTGTCAACAATGCAAATGCGCATATGCACTCACGTTGAGATATTATATAATAAAAAATGCCATGTGTCAATCATTTTTTTATTAATAAACGATATTAATGCTATTTAATCAGCTTTTTTTCGTACATTTTGTAGGCAATATGCTTCAAACCGTGATCGCTGAATAAATATAAAAGCCTGTAGAATTTTGTATACCGCAAATAGTCTTTTCTCAAAATCAGGAAATTTTCATCGTACAAATATTTGCAAAAAGCATCAAAACGCTGCTTGCTTGTATATTTTTCGGATTTTTCGAAATATTTTCTGCTGCAATAAACAAAATCATCAAGAAAAGCCTTATTCATAAAGGTTCTGTATTCAAAAGAATAATCAAATTTATCGCAAAGCTCAACAAACTTTTTATAACATTCGGCAACGTCGGAGGTAAGCTCAAGCTTGTTTCTCTTTGACAATACGTTAACCTTTGAATCGGTGAAAATATTGTATCTGTAAAGAATATCGTTTATAAACACAGCATTTTTTGCATATTTTAAGTAATCAAGCACCATCGTTAAATTTTCATAGCATACAAGATTCTTGTTGAATTTAATGCCGTTTTTCAACATGATATCTCTTTTGAAAACCTTGTTCCATGAGGTTTGGAAAAGAATGTGCGACGAGCGGTAAATATATTGCAAATATTCCTCACCGTTCTTTAAATCGAATGAAATTACATGCGAAACAGCGTTGGCTTCGGTTTTAAAAACCTTATTGTTTTCGATAAATTCCCTGTAGAATCCGAAAGCGAGAATGTCGGCCGAGTATTGTTCAATGTACCCGATCAGCTTGTCTACAGCTTTGTCTGTGTAGCAGTCATCGCTGTCGATAAAGGTTATATACTCGCCCTTTGCCATGTTAAGGCCGTAATTGCGGGTATCCGAAACGCCGCTGTTTTGCTTTTTTATATACTTTATCCTTGCGTCGCTAAATGATTTGATGATTTCTTCGGTAGAATCCTTTGAGCCGTCGTTGATTACAATAAGCTCAAAGCAGTCCGATTCGCTCGAAAGCACGCTTTGAATCGACGCTTCGATTGTTTCTTCGGCATTATATGCAGGCATTATTATTGATAATTTCAGTTCTGACATACAAGCACCTCCGCAGATATAATACTATGAAATCAAAATTTTTTCAATATATTTTAATCTGATTAAAAAGTTTTTAAATTTATCCTTATAATTGTATATTTTAATCATTGCATTTAAGCCTCTCTTGTGATATACTTATTCGGTAAAAAATCAAACAGGAGATGTAAAAAACACATGGATTCATTCGCAGAACTTTGGGAAATGGTAAAAGAAGAATGTAAAAATCAGGTTTCCGAATCCATATATAATGTTTGGTTCAAGGACATGGAGCTTGTAAGCTTCGACGATAACAGAGTTGTTATTGCACTTTCGGACTTTAAGCGTAAAATTGTTGAAAGCAGATTCATGGATAAGCTGGCATCATCTTTCAAAAACGTCATCGGTTTTGACATTCAGATTGTACTTGTCGATATTGACAAATCAACACCAGTTAAGGTTGAAGAAACGGAGGACGCTCTCACCGATGAGGATACATTCGATTCCTTTATCGTCGGTGCATCAAACAAATTCGCTTATGCCGCCGCCAATGCCGTTGCCAACGACCCGGGCGGAAAATACAATCCCCTCTTCATTCACGGCAACTCCGGACTCGGCAAGACTCATTTGCTCAACGCCATTGCGCACCAGGTAAAGCTCACACATCCCGAAGCAAACATTGTTTACACAAGAGGCGAAAGTTTTACAAACGAGCTGGTTAAATACATAGGTCAGAAGAGCACCGAGGCATTCCATGATAAGTACAGGAACGCCGATATTCTTCTCGTTGACGACGTTCAGTTTATTGCAGGTAAGGATTCCACACAGGAGGAGTTCTTCCACACATTCAACGCACTCTATCAGGCAGGTAATCAAATAGTCCTGACCTCCGATAGACCGCCGAAGGAAATCGCACTTCTTGAGGACAGACTTCGCAACCGCTTTGAATGGGGTCTAATGGCTGACATTCAGTCGCCCGACCTTGAGACAAGAATGGCAATTATCAAGAGAAAGGCCGAGGTTCTTAACTTTGACCTCCCCGACGATATTGTTCAGTATATCGCAGAAAAGCTCAAAAACAACATTCGACAGCTTGAGGGCGCAGTTAAAAAAATGCAGGCCTTTGTCACAATGCAAGGAATGCCCGTCAATATTATGACCGCTCAGACGGCAATTAAAGATATTATCGTCGATAACAGTCCGACACCCGTTACGATCAACAAAATCGTTACCGAGGTCGCAAGAACCTACGGAGCCGACAGTGCCGATATCTATTCCAAGAAGCAAAATGCTCAGACGACCGAAATGCGCCAGATGGCGATGTATATCGTCAGAGAAATGACAGGCCTTTCGACAAAGCTTATCGGCCGTGAATTTAACAGAGACCATTCAACGGTTGTTTACAGCCTTGACAAATTCACCAAGCGTTACAATGAGGACAGCAAGCTAAGAAGCGTTGTCGACAACATTATAAAGAACATCCGTGACGGACGTTAATCGGAGGACAATATATGGCATTCGGTATTTTTAAAAAGTTTAATTTAGGTCTTAAAAAGACAAGAGAAAGCATGTCGGGAGCTATCGACGAGGCTATCAGTGAAAATGAGGATATTACCGATCAACTTTATGACGACCTTGAGGAAATTCTCATAATGGGCGACGTCGGAATGAATACCTCGGCCGAAATCTGCGAAAAGCTCAGAGAATACGTATCCAAGCATCATCTTAAAAAGTCATCTCAGGTTAAGGGAGCAATTAAAGAAATCGTTTCCGAAATGCTTGAGGGCGGCGAGGACATGGGTCTCATCACAATGCCGTCAATCATTCTTGTCATCGGCGTTAACGGCGTCGGAAAGACCACAACAATCGGTAAAATGGCCGCAATGTACAAGGCTCAGGGCAAAAAAGTTATTCTCGGAGCTGCCGATACATTCCGAGCCGCAGCTATAGACCAGCTTGAGGAATGGGCAAACCGTGCCGGCGTTGAGATTGTTAAGCATCATGAGGGTGCAGATCCTGCTGCCT
>CALBHM010000065.1 GCA_937892835.1 uncultured Ruminococcus sp.
CAGCACATTTTCCAAAGAATCCGGAGTGTGTGCAAAATCAATAAGTATATGTATTCCTCTGTCGTTTTTGACCTTTTCGATTCTGCCCCTGACCGTTTTAGTCTCTGAAACAGCCTTGATTGCTCTTTTCATGTCAACCTTCATAATCATGCAGGCTGTAATGGCTGCCAAAGAATTATATACAGAAAAGCGTCCTATCACGTTATAAACTATATCATAGCTTCCGCTTTTTGAGGTAAGCTTATACTCAACCCCATCGTGATGCAACTTAACATTTTCTGCCTTAACGTCCGCCTTACTGTCAACAGCATAGGTCACAACCTTGCCCTTGGCATTTTTCTTCATAAACGGCGCATACTCGTCATCCGCATTTATAACTGCCACATCGCAGTTTTTCATCAAAATTGACTTGGCCTCAGCATATTCCTCCATCGTTCCGTGATAGTCGAGATGCTCACGTGAAAGATTGGTAAAAATGCCGATATTGTAGTTGATTCCGTAGGTTCTCAGCTGAACGAGAGCCTGTGACGACGTCTCCATTATGCAAACATCGCATCCGGCCATTTTCATCATATACAAATATCTGTGAAGCACCGAAGGATCGGGAGTTGTGTAATCGGCCGGGTACTTCTCGTTACCGATAACAACTTCGACAGTGCCTATAACGCCTACCTTATAGCCGTTTTCTTCAAGAATCTTTTTAATAATAAAGGTTGTTGTGGTTTTTCCGTTGGTTCCGGTTACACCTATCATTTTAAGCTTTCTGTGGCAATTACCGTAGTAATTTGCACACATAATCGCATATGCCTTGCGTGTATTTTCAACCACAACGCAGTTTCTTATTCCGATATCTCTGTCGCAAATAACAACTGCCGCTCCTCTTTCAATAGCTTTGCGTGCATAATCGTGTCCGTCATTTCTGTTTCCCTTTATACATACAAAAGCGCTTGAATTTCTCACCTTTCTTGAATCGTCGGTCACATTTGCGATTTCGGGATTCAGGTTGTAACCGTTTTTTATTTCAATTCCGTTAAGTAATTCCCGCAGCTTCATAAATACCTCCATTTACTAATCTCGTTTACCTTAATGATCCGATACTCCGGATGTTGTTCTGAAATATACCGTTACCGTTGAGCCTGATTCGACCTCGGAACCCTTTAGTGAACTTTGTCTGTAGGCTGTCATGCTCTCCTCGGAGAGTGAATTACCCGAAACCTTTATGTTGATTCCGGCATTAACAGCGGCATAGTTAGCCTCGGTTATCGTCATTCCCGTGAAATCCGGAACAACGGTTTTCAGTTTCTTCTTTTGTTCCTCCGTATATAGTACAATAACTCCGCCCTGCGGAATATACTGGCCGGACGCCGGCATCTGAGAAAGAACCTTTTCTCCGTCGCCTACAATTTGAACGCTGAATTTATTCTCTTCAAGAGAGGATTCCGCTTCGCTTACGTTATCTCCCATTACGCTTGGAACCTGTACATCAAGCAATGCCTTTTCCGAATCGTTATACTGACGTTCAACATTAAGATAAGTGAGTGTATTTTCTATTACTTCTCCGGCAACAGGTGCCGCAACCGCACCGCCGCCCGTCGCTCCTTCAGGCTCATCAACAACGATAAGAACCGTGATTTGCGGGTCATTTGTGGGTGCAACTCCGACGAATGAAGCAACAACCTGACCGACATTATTAAGCTTATCCGAAGTACCTGTCTTTCCGCCGACCCTGTAACCTGCAACATAGGCATTTCTTGCCGTTCCGTTGAGCGCAACCTGCTCCATGGAAGCCATAATTTTTTCCGACGTTGACTCCGAAACAACCTGTCTCTTCTCAATCGGCTGATTTTGTGAAATAACATTACCTTCGCTGTCAAGCGTTTTGCTTACAATATACGGCTGCATAAGCTTTCCGTCGTTGGCAAGTGCATTGACCGCCGTAATCATCTGAATCGGCGTAATCTGGAAAGACTGACCGAATGACGAGCTGGCAAGGTTAACTTTTGTCATTGTGTCCTTTTTGAAATAAGTCACTCCGGCCTTGGGAGTCGCCTCACCGGGAAGGTCAATTCCTGTTTCCTCGGTAAATCCGAACGCTTCAAAATACTTGTAAAACGTGTCAATACCAAGACGCTGTCCTATTGTAATAAAATACGGGTTACAGGAATTCATAAGGCCTTCAGTGAGCGTTTGAGTTCCGTGACCTGCCGTGTTGTGGCACGAATAGATTCTGTCGGCAACATTGATTGAACCCGTGCAGGTAAACTTTTCGTCATACTTAACGACATTCTCCTCAAGTCCGGCTGCCATAGTAATAAGTTTAAAGACCGAACCCGGTTCATATGTGTCGGAAATTGCTCTGTTGCGCCATTGGGAATACATCGCTTCCTCTTCGGCCTTTTCTTTTTCCTTTGTATCGGTAATCTTGTTGATTGATTCAATCGTTCGCTTGTCATTGATTGTGTAAGGATCATTCGGGTCAAAATCGCCCTTTGTCGACATTGCAAGAATTGCACCGGTCTTAACGTCCATAACAATACCTGTGCAGCTGTTGGCCTTGCTCGTTTCATAGCATGAAGAAAGAGCGTTTTCGAGATATCTCTGAATTGTCTCGTCCACCGTCAGCACAAGACTTGTGCCCTGTTTCGCTTCATAGACCGACTTGTACTCGATATCCTGCGCAACTGATGAATTGCTCCTTGCCGAAATTACACGACCGTCAACACCGGTCAGCGTACTGTTGTAATAAGATTCAAGTCCCGAGAGTCCGTTGTTGTCCGTTCCGGTGAAGCCGAGTATCTGAGAAGCAAGGTTTGAATAGGGATAATAACGTTTTACATCCTCATCTATCATAACAACCGAGCCAAAGCTCTGCTCATTATTATTCTTGTCAATAAATGTGCCTTTTACAAACGCTTCAAGCTTATCTTTTGCTTCTTTTTCAACCTTTGTTTTGATGCTTACGCTGTTGTATTGCTTATAAGAAGCCTTGTTCTCAAGATATTCTCTTGTAACGCCGAGAGCATTTATCAAAGCAGAGTAGACCTGTTCCTGTGCCTGAGTGGGGATTTCGGCAAAAGCAGTTGCATTGAGCGAAATTTTCCACGCAGATGCGCTCTGAGCGAGAACAGACATATTTGCGTCGTAAATAACTCCCCTTTGTGCGGTTATCGCCGTATCGCTGAGCTGCTGGGTTTCCGCCTTCGTTTTGAAGAAATCGCCCTTATAAAGCTGCGAATAACCCATACCGAATATTGTTGCGCCGAAGCCGAGAATAATGATAATCGCAAGCAGGCGCATGGTTCTTTGCTGAAGATTTTTCATTATTATTTTTTTAGGTCTGAGAAATCCGTTTGTGCCTTTTTGCAACCTTATCATCCTTTCGATCTTCGTTTTGACAGTGTACCCTTAAAATCACTCTAAGGGCGGATAAAAAAATCCGCCCTCACCGTTTATATCATAAATATGTCTGATACCTGTTTTATATTCATCGGTTCGTGTCCTTCTGTGCAGTCTCGGTGTTATCATCCTCTGACATATCAAAATATCTTACCTGATAGCTCTCACGCTTAACCATTCCGAGCTTCGTCTGAGCATATTCTTCAATCTTATCCATCGACATCAGCGAATTAAACTGCATTTGCAAACGAACATTCTCGCTCTGCGCCGTTTTGAGTGCCGCTTTTTGGTCGGCAAGCTCGCTCTGATAATTCGTGAGCATAACTCGGCTATAGATGAGCGAACCGAGTATCAGCAAGGCGGCTATAGCGATAATACCCGCTCTGAGAGCGGCAATTCTGCTGGCCTTGATTTCCGTCTGAGCCTGTTCAAAGCTGATCGGTTTTGACTGAATAAGCTTCGGAGCCTCGATTTTTTTCTTTTTGCGTTCAACGGGAACGTATCCGTTTTTAGTATTGTCGAACAAGTCGAGGTCAAGGGCTAAGCCGTCATTAAGATTAGCCATATCCGTCAGCTCCTTTCAAAATTTAACGTCATTTTAATTTAATCTTTCTTATATCTTTTCTATTGCACGAAGTCTTGCACTGTGCGCCCTGAAGTTCTCCCCTACCTCGTTTTCTGTCGGTGCTTTTGACTTAAACGGAAGCTTGCCCCTCGGCTTTCTGCCGCAGACACAAACCGGGAATTCGGGCGGACAAATACAGCCCTCGCAAAATTTGTTGAACTTCTTTTTTACTATTCTGTCCTCAAGCGAATGGAAGGTTATTATTGCTATCCTGCCCGAGGGATTAAGTGCTTCAAACATATCATCAAGCGCACGCTCAAGCTTTTCCAGCTCGCCGTTTACTTCAATTCTCAGTGCCTGAAACGTCTTTCGTGCCGGGTGACCGTCACGCTTGGCTTTCATCGGCATGGAAGCCTTAATTATGTCAACAAGCTCAAAGGTTGTTTCAATCGGTTTCTGCTCTCTTGCCTTGACAATATTCCTTGCGATCGACGGAGCAAATTTTTCCTCGCCGTAGGTGTAAATAATTTTTTGCAATTCACTTTGTGAAGCTGTATTGACAAGATCAGCTGCACTCATTCCCTCCATGCTCATTCGCATATCGAGAGGTGCGTCCTTGTGAAAAGAAAAACCACGCTCGTCGGTATCAAGCTGGTGTGAGCTTACTCCGAGGTCTGCCATGATTCCGTCAGCACCGTCAATCCCGAGATTTTCGAGTATAGACAATATATTTACAAAATTGTCGTGAACGATCGTCACTCTGTCATTATCCTTGAATCGCTCCTGCAAATTTGCTATTGCCTCGGGGTCCTGGTCAATCGCAATAATTCTGCCCGTCGTCAGCCTTTCGGCAACTGCGGCGCAATGTCCTCCGCCGCCTGCGGTACAGTCAACGTATATCCCGTCGGGACGAACATTGAGCGCATCTATCGTTTCATTGAACAATACGGGAATATGCTTAAATTCACTCATCAGAACGGAACAACAAAGTCAACAGGCTCGTTATCCTCGCTCATCATCTCGTCGAAGCGATCCTTCGACCAAATCTCGGCTCTTTGACCGACGCCGATAATAACAATATCACGGACAATACCTGCTTTTTCAATAAACCTTGCCGGCAGAACAACACGGCTCTGCGAATCCATTTCGCAATTCTCGCTGTTGAGGAAAATCGTTCTCTGAAGCTTCGTCCTGTCAACCCCGTCATTGACGAACAAAAGCTCGTTTGTGATCTCCTCCCACTGCTCCTCTTTGTAAATTCTGAGGAACTGCTCCCCGGGCTTGGCAAAGACAACAAATTCCTTGCTGCCGATCATATCTCTGATTTTCGGAGGCATAACTATTCTTTTTTTAGCGTCGAGAGTACGGTCATAATAGCCGTTAAACTGCATAAAAGCTGCCTCCTTTTCGAAAATTTCTTCCACTTCGTGGGTTTTATGAGTAAATCCACTCCTGTAACTTTATTATACAATACAATTCTCAAATGTCAAGAAAAAATATTGCACAAAAAGACGAAATAATATTACAAATGGTTACAGCGTGGGAAAATTATTATATTTTGTATTAAATGACCATTTCTGATTTCACAAAATCAAATACTTTTTATAGCTTTACCCCTAAATTCATCTTATGTTCAGCGCAATATGCAAAAACTTTATTTTGCATGATAAAAATATACACGTTTCAACAGCTTTCGGTGCATATTATTGGTAAAATTCAATATTATTCACTTTTAGCTGAATTTTATTCTTGAAATATGCATTAAACTGTGCTATATTGTATGAGATAAAAATAGCCGCACTTTTAGGGCGGCGGATAGGAGTTTGCTATGGAAATCAAACGTTCAGAAAATTTACAGCCGGTTCATTCCGACATTAGAGGTCCGCTTTATCTTGAAAGCCAGAGAATGAATAAGGAAGGCATCAAGGTGCTTCGTCTTAACACAGGCAACCCTGCCACATTCGGCTTCGGAATGCCCGACAGCGTAAGAAATGCACTCCTCAACAATGCCGACAAAGCTGTTGCATACTGCGACCTTAAGGGTATGCCCGACGCTCGTGAGGCAATTTGCAACTATCATAAGAGCAAGGGTGTTCAGGGAATCACACCCGACGACATATATATCGGTAACGGCGTAAGTGAGCTTGTTCTTATGGCTCTTCTTCCGCTTCTTAACAAGGGGGACGAGGTTCTCATGCCATCCCCGAGCTATTCGCTTTGGTCGAATTCAACCTATATCGCAGGCGGCCAGCCTGTTTTCTATAAATGTAACGAAGAGAACAACTGGTATCCCGATATCGACGATATGAGGAGCAAGGTAACGCCTAAGACAAAGGCTATTGTTATCATCAACCCGAACAACCCGACGGGTGCTGTTTACCCGAAGGAGGTTCTTGAGGACATTATTCAGGTTGCACGTGATAACGACCTTCTCATCTTCTCCGATGAAATTTACGACAGACTCGTTATGGACGGCGTTGAGCATTATTCAACAGCTGCTCTCGCTCCCGACAGAATGGTTATCACAATGAACGGCCTTTCAAAGTCACACATTGTCTGCGGCTTCCGCTGTGGCTGGATGTGCATCAGCGGCTACAAGGGCAAGGCTGACGACTATGTTGAAGGTATCTTCCAGATTGCAGCAATGCGTCTTTGCGGCAACGCTCTTACTCAGCTCGTTATCCCGGCAGCTCTTGAGGACAACGCAAGCACACAGGCTATGCTCGTTCCCGGCGGCAGACTCTATGAGCAGAGAGAAGCCGTTATCCGTGAGATCGACAAGATTGACGGACTTTCGGTTGTCAAGAACCACGGCGCATTCTATGTATTTCCAAAGCTTGACGTCAAGAAGTTCAACATCACGAACGACAAGAAATTCGCTTTCGACCTTCTTCACGAGAAGCACATCTTCATTGTTCCGGGTTCAGGCTTCGACTGGCACGAGCCGGATCACTTCAGAATCGTTATGCTTCCGAAGCCGGATGAAATTGCACAGGCTATCCGTGATATCGGCGACTTCCTTGATGGTTACTGGCAGAAGAACGACTGAATTTAATTTTAAACAAAAAATTAACAGGACTGTGATACTGATTCACAGTCCTGCTTTTCATACTTAGCATAATTTATATTCTGTAACGTTTGTAATTGCAATTAAATTCAATAAAGGTACATTACGTAGGTGTCGGCCTCACCTCAAGGAGAAACTGAATTTCAACGTAAGTTTCTTGGTTATATTTTAAGTATTCAAAAGTTATCTATATACTATGCGTCTCGTTATTATCCTTCGACAGAAGCACCTCTTGTCTCAGCTTTTCGTACTTGCCCCAAAGCTTGGAATCCGTGTACTTCTTCCAGCTTTCAAAATCATCATTGATGAGAAAATCTCTCATTTCCGTTGCGGAAATTTCAATCGTTTTCGGGATATAAAGCTCAGCAATCGATGCACCCTCAACGCTGTCGAACCAGCTGACACGCCTCGCCTCCTTGCCCGAGACGAGCAAATCCGGCATCTCACCGAAGCGGTCAACAACATTTTTCAGAACGTAATCGCCCCATGTCGAATTGTTGCCGACGCCGATGTCCGGCAGAGGATAAACGTAAATCGCATCACCGAAAACCGTTTTGAGCATGTCCTCTCTCGTTTCATATGAAAACGGATTTTTGTTTGTACCCGATTCATTCGACGAGTCGCAAAGCTCAACCGCCCTGCCGATCATGTCGGCGTGTCCCGAATGCAAAGTCTGAAAGCGTCCGACCAGAATTCCGAGCCTGTAAGGTTTATTGTTCATTGTAAACCTCCCGCCGCTCATTCATGCGCAAAATCGTATATTTTCTGTATCTCCGGCGGCAGCTTATCGGGAAGCATAGATTTTAATCTGTCCTCGTTACCGTCCTTAATCGCCTGCTCATAGTACCAGCACTTGAATTGAAGCATGGCACGGGTTTTTTCAAGGCGTTCCATTTCCTTTTCAACATTTTCCTTTTGCTTGATAAAAAGCTCCTGACGCTTTGAATAGGTACTGCTACCCTCGGCGCACCACTGAATAAACTGCCTTATATCCTTGATTTCAAGACCCGACTTCTTAAGGCACTCGATAACGTGGAGCGTTTCAAGGTCACGGTCGCTGAACTTGCGTATACCCGATGTGCGCTCGATGTTCGGCAAAAGGCCCTCCTTGTCGTAATAGCGCAGGGTTGAAACAGGCAAACTGAATTTTTCCGAAACCTGACCGATACTATACATAAAAATACCTCACAATTAAAAAAAGACTTGACCTAAAGTTAAGTTTAGGTGTTATAATCATTATACAGCAAAGATTTATATATGTCAATGTTGAAAGGAAGGAATAAATCATGTCAAAAAAGGTTCTTATAATAAGCACAAGTCTGCGCAAAAGCAGCAATTCCGAAGCACTTGCCAAGGCTTTCGCCGACGGTGCTCTCAGTGTAGGAAACGAAGTTGAAACCGTTTCGCTCATGGGCAAAGATATTGCCTTTTGCAAAGGTTGTCTCGCCTGTCAGAATCTCGGCCATTGCGTAATAAAAGATGCTGCGCTCGAAATTACCGAAAAAATGAAAAATGCCGAGGTTATCGTTTTCGCAACGCCGATTTATTATTACGAGATGAGCGGTCAGATGAAAACACTTCTTGACCGTGCAAACTCGCTTTTCCCAAGCGACTACAAATTCAGAGATATCTATTTTCTCTCAACCGCCGCCGAAGACGAGGATGACGTTGATGAGCGTGCGATACACGGGCTTGACGGCTGGATAGTTTGCTACGAAAAATGCAGGCTTGCCGGAAAGGTTTTCGCCGGCGGAGTAAACGCTCCGGGCGAGATCGACGGCCACCCGGCACTCAAAGAAGCCTATGATATGGGCGCAAAAATAAAATAAAAGCAAAAAACAAGGACTGTTCTGAATCAATGAATCGGAACAGTCCTATTTGTTTTTATCTGAGAACTATCTCACCGTTCTCAACGTCAACCGTAATTGACGTTACGGGAGTGTCAATATTGTCGATAATCTTTTCGGCAATCTTATCTTCGACCTTGCGGCGAATATTATTTCTGAGGTCTCTCGCTCCCCTCGTTCCGCCGACAGAATCCTTTGCAAGTTCAGCAACGGCTTCATCGGTGTAGGTGAACGTTATACCCTTATCTCTAAGCGGCTCTTTAAATTCATCGAGCATGAGCACGGCAATCTTCTTGAATGCGTCTTCGTCAAGGTCATTGAACACTACGATTTCATCCACTCTGCCGAGAAATTCCGGTCTGAGGAACTCTCTGAGTGCTTTTAATGCCTTTTCCTTATTGACATCACCCTGGGTCTTGCCAAAGCCGAGAGCACCCTCGGAGCGGCTGCTGCCGGCATTCGATGTCATAACGATAACCGTGTTTTCAAAGCTTACAGTTCTGCCCTGTGCGTCGGTGATTTTGCCCTCGTCAAGAATCTGAAGAAGAATGTTCATAACGTCGGGGTGTGCCTTTTCAATCTCATCAAAAAGAAGAACCGAATACGGCTTACGGCGAACCTTTTCGGTCAGCTGACCGGCCTCATCATAGCCGACATATCCCGGAGGCGAACCGATGATTCTCGAAACGCTGTGCTTCTCCATGAACTCTGACATATCAAGTCTGATAAGAGTTTCCGGAGTGTCAAAAAGCTCATTTGCAAGCTGCTTTACAAGCTCGGTCTTTCCGACGCCCGTAGGACCGACAAAGATGAACGATGACGGTCTTCTTCTCGGACTGACGCAGATTCTTCCTCGTCTGACAGCCTTTGCAACAACGTCAACGGCCTCATCCTGACCGATAACCTTTGCCTTGAGCTTCTTGTCGAGGTCGGCAAGTCGGCGAAGGTCGCTTTCAACAATCTTCTGGGCCGGAATGCCTGTCCAGAGCTGAATTACTCTTGCCAAATCCTCCTCTGTAACGGGAGAATTTTCAACCAGCGGAATAAGCTGATTGATTCTGGTCTCACACTGCATGATATCCTGCTTAACCTTGGCGATTGCTTCGTAATCCGGCTCCTCAGCCTCCATAAGATCCTGCTCACGGATTATAAGATCGGCCTTTTCGTTGAGCTTGTTTTCATATTCGCTGATGTTCTTGTTTCTAAGGTTCGCACAGGTGCAGGCTTCATCAAGCAGGTCAATGGCCTTGTCCGGCAGGAATCTGTCGTTGATAAATCTCTCGGAGAGAGTAACCGCACTGTGAACAAGAGTATCACTTATCTGAACCTTATGGTAATTCTCATAATAATCCTTTATGCCGAGAAGCATTTTATAGGTGTCCTCGATTGACGGTTCTTCAACCTTAACCGGCTGCAAACGTCTTTCAAGGGCGGCATCTTTCTCGATATATTTTCTGTATTCGGTGAAAGTGGTTGCGCCGATAATCTGCACCTCACCTCTCGAAAGAGCGGGCTTAAGAATATTAGCGGCGTTCATTGAGCCTTCGGAGTCTCCGCCTGTGCCGACAAGGTTATGCACCTCGTCAATAAAGAGGATAATGTTGCCCTCAGCCTTAACCTCCTCGACAAGACCCTTTACTCTGCCCTCAAACTGGCCTCTGAACTGCGTACCTGCAACAAGCGAGGTAAGGTCAAGAAGCTGAATCTCCTTATTGGCAAGCTTCGCCGGAACCTCGCCGTTGGCAATTCTGAGTGCCAAGCCCTCTGCGATAGCGGTTTTGCCGACACCCGGCTCACCTATAAGACAGGGGTTGTTCTTCGAACGACGGCAAAGGATCTGAATCGTTCTGTAGATTTCATTGTCTCTGCCGATTATTCTGTCAATCTTGCCCTCTTTTGCCTTTCTTGTAAGGTTGGTGCAATAGAGCGGAAGATACTTGCGCTTCTTTGACTTCTTTTCGCCCTTATTCTTGCCTTTACTTTTTTCTTTAACTTCCGTATCGGGAACATCGGTGAAGTCGTCCTGCTCGTCCTTATTCATAAAGCCCTGCATGAACGGGAAGGTCGGCGTTCCGCCCGGCTCGAAACCCTCGCCCTCGTCGCCCATGCCCATCATGGCACCGAACTGCTCGCTCATTGCTTCGTAGTCGTCCTCCGTTATTCCCATGTTTTCCATCATCTGCTTTATCGGGCCTGTCGACTCCATGGCACACTTCAGGCAAAGTCCCTCCTGATGAGAGCTTTTGTCGCCATCCATCCTTGTCATGAATATAACAGCAGGTCTGATGCCGCATTTGCTGCACATTATTTGCTTCATTATTTATCTCCTGTTATTTTTTGCTAAATTTTTCTTTGAACTGCTTAAATACTCCGGGAAGATAGCTGACAAATGCCACAACCGTCAGCAATGCCGAAATTGCAACAAGTACAATAAGCATTGTATCGGGAATTGTCCAAAGGCTGTTGAAAGCTCCGACATCGGGAGCGAATGCAAACAACGCTATCATCACAAAATAGAATACGCAGGTCGCAACCTTGCCGTAAATCTCGGCCGCGCTGGGTCTGAGACCTATGGCTATCATAATTCCTCCGAAGAGGACCATTATAAACTCTTTAATTATAAAAATAAGGAATATCCAGCTGAATGTTTTGATAAGCGATTCCGTGCTTGAGCTGAACTTGATGTAAAGCAAAACAGCAATCGTTATCTGTGTCAGCTTATCTGCCACCGGGTCAAGCACCTTTCCGAGGTCACTGACCTGGTTAAAGCGACGTGCAATCTTGCCGTCAAGGCAATCGGAAAGTCCCGAAAGAGCGAGCACAAATACCGCCCAGATAATATTGTTCGGGATTGAATCATTGAGGAAAAGGTATGCAAAGATAGGAACCATGATGATTCTTGCAAAGGAAAGCCAGTTCGGAATCGTGTTCCAGTTTTTAAAAAGATCCTTAAACATTTTTATATACCCCCATAGGAATTGTTGAACGTCTTGATATTTTCGGCAATCTTATCGTTTGAAATGACCGCCTGAACAATGACAGG
>CALBHM010000066.1 GCA_937892835.1 uncultured Ruminococcus sp.
ATCTGCCGCACGGCATATAATGTTGATTCTTTCGGCCATTCGGGCAATCTGCCGCAGCTTATTAAAAAGGGCGGTATGACAGCCTATGTTATGATGCGCCCGGGTCATCATGAAAACGCTGATATTCCGGATACATTTATGTGGAGAGGTCCTGACGGAACGGAGATTCCGACATTTAAGATTCCCGATCCCTGCGGCTACGGCCCGGGTGATATTGACGGATTTGAAAGAGCAAGAAATATTGCCGAAGAAAGAATTAAGCGTGACGGCCACGGAATGATGCTGTTCTACGGCGTCGGCAACCATGGCGGAGGGCCGACAAGAGGCGTCATTGAGTATGCTCAAAAGGAGCTAAAGCAAGACGGTTTTCACGATATGATTTTCTCCGATCCGGATTCATTCTTTGAGTCGCTTTGCCTTGAAAAGGTTGATTTACCTGTTTGGTCTGATGATTTGCAGCACCATGCAAGCGGATGTTATTCGGCAACAAGCTTAGTCAAAAAATTGAACAGAAAGCTTGAAAATAATCTTTACGGTTCTGAAGCATTTGCAACTGTTGCGACAAAGCTTGCAGGTATGAAAGATAAGACAGAGAATTTCAAAGAGGCATGGCGTGATGTTTGTTTCAATCAATTTCACGATATTCTTTGCGGCTGTTCGATTATGGAGGCATATGATGATGTCAATGCTTCGATGGGACATGCTCTCACGATATCCGACAGATTACAGAATGAGGCTTTTCTGCGTATAAGTCGTATGATAGATACTTGGGTTGACGGTGTTTCGGAGCCTGTTTGTGAAGTCAGAAATCAGGCCTGCGGAAAATTCCCTCGTCCGATTGTGGTGTTCAATCCGCTTTCGTTTGACGTTAAGGTTCCTGTCAGAACATATTATCCGTCAGTTTTGGTTGTTGATTCGGAGGGTAACGCAGTTATATTCAGTAACGTTCGTTCCTCACGTTCAAACGATTCGCATCTTGATACAGTTTTTCTTGCCGATATTCCGGCTCTCGGATATGCAGTTTATTGGCTCAAAAATAAGCATGATGAGGACGAGGAAAGCCACATAGAGTCCGATGTTAAAGCAAAGGATTATACTATGGAGAATAAATACCTTTCCGTTACATTTGATGAAGCGACAGGTTTTATTAAATCTCTTATAAATAAAGAAACAGGCTATGATTATGCTTCGGCAGACAAGCCGCTTGCAGTTCCGACGGTTATTCATGATGAGGATACCGATACTTGGGCACACAAAGTGTTTGCTTTTCATAACATTGAAGGCATAATGGAGCTTGAAAAAATTGAGCTTGTTGAAAGCAGTAATGCAAGAAGCGTTATCAGAACAACGCATACATACAAGAATTCGTTCCTCACTCAGGAATTTATTCTCGGCGCAGAACAGAAAACGCTCAGAGTTAAGTGCAAAGCAATTTGGCAGGAGAAATTTACTCTTCTTAAAATGTCATTCCCGGTTGCCGGCGAGGATAGCATAAACACTTACGAAATCCCCGGTGCGTTTATCAGACGTCCGACGAACGGCGAGGAAGAACCGGCAGGCAAGTGGGGTGCAATCACATTTACGGACGGAGGAAGAAGAACTCTTGCTGTCATTAATGATTCAAAGTATTCTTATGACTGTCCTGATAATGACTTCCGTCTCACTGCTATCAGAAATGTAATCTTTGCC
Organism: uncultured Ruminococcus sp.; assembly: GCA_937892835.1. Lineage (GTDB taxonomy): Bacteria > Bacillota > Clostridia > Oscillospirales > Acutalibacteraceae > CAG-488. The sequence continues at coordinate 1,690 of CALBHM010000066.1, forward strand.
GATCACTACTCTAACCGTCCGCCGGCGAATTTTAACTTTACGGATGAGGGACTTCAGCGTTTTGAATACGGCATTTTCACCTGTGACGGCGAAGCGGAAAAGAGCAGGGTAGAGGGCGAGGCTGTTATGTTTAATATCCGTCCCGTCGCAATCCCGGAGAGCTTCCACAAGGGAACACTTCCGCAGAAGCAGGGTTTTGTTACAACAAGCACCGACAGTGTAATTATGTCTGCATTCAAGTTCTGCGAGGACGGTTCGGGCGACCTTATCATGAGATTTACCGAGACTCGTGGTGAAGCGGTTGACGCAGAAATATCCTGCAAGCTTTTCAATGCAGATATTAAAGCCGTATTTGGTGCAAATGAGATAAAAACATTCAGAATTACAAAGGGCGGATCAGTCCGTGAAACAAATTTCCTTGAGGGAATCGTTGAATAATTTGCATAAAATAAGGTATCTATGATAATTAATTGAACCCATTTGTACGGACAGTACAAATGGGTTCAATTCACACTAAGCTATAGCTATATTTTTTAATTAATATCCGCCTTCAAGCGAATGAGTTTGTATATCATGAAGCTTTGTTGGGTGGGAATCTTCATGCTTATGAGAACCGAACACAAGCTTCAACAAAATCGGACAGAGAATGGACGAAATAACAATAAGCATAATTGTTGCAATAAGCGGATTGATTCCGTCTCCGTCTTTGATAAGCGTATGTCCTGTAGTGTAAACAGCCAATGCAACCTCACCTCTGGCAATCATGCCGAAGCCGATCGTTGCCGAATCACGGGCGCTGTATTTGCAAAGTCTCGCAACAGAACCGCAGCCGATTATTTTTCCGATAATTCCGACAGCGACAAACACAAGACCGAAAAGCAAATCCGACGGCTTGAATGCGCTGAAATCTGCACTGATTCCGATATATGCGAAGAAAATCGGGGAGAAAATCATGTAGCCGTTTGTGAGAACTTTTTTGTCAACGAAGTCGGTGTCTTTAAGTCCGCTGAGCATGATTCCGGCAAGGAATGCGCCTGTAATTGCTGCTATTCCGAAGAATGTTTCGGCCGCATAGGCATAAAGGAAGCATACGGCGAGAGCGAAAATACTTGTTCTTCTTGTGTGAGGATAGCGTTTGCAAATCCAAACGAACGCATATTTTATCGGGAAGCCGAGGCCGATTCCGTCAACGAAGAAGCCGACTGATTTAAGCAGTGTCATTCCGATGCTTCCGCCGCCGTCAAAGCTCGTAATAAGGCTGAGAGCAACGATTCCGAGAACATCATCAATGATTGCGGCACTTAAAATTGTTGTACCGACCTTAGTTTTTAATTTGCCAAGCTCTCGCAGGGTTTCGACAGTTATACCTACGCTTGTTGCGGCGAGAATACATCCGACAAGAAGCGCATTCATAAGATTTTCATGCTCTTTAAGTGTTCCTATGCCGCCCATAAACAGACCCGTTACAAGCGTTCCGAGAGCAATAGGAACGATAACGCCCATTGTTGCGACCATCGTTGCCGCAAAGCCGCTCTTGCGCAGCTCTTTCGTATCCGTTTCAAGTCCGCTTGAGAAGAGGATAAGTACAACACCGATTTGAGAAAATGTTTTTAAAACATCCATTTCCTCTTGGGTTGGATTGATGATTCCGTTAAAGCTTATTGCATCAATCTGGCTGAATATAGCCGGACCGATGAGCAGTCCCGCAATTACCATACCGACAACCTGTGGCAGACCGAGAATCCTTGAAAGAATTCCCATGCCCTTTGTTGCAAGCAGGATTATGGCGAGGTAATATAGAATTTTTAATACGTCAAAATCCATTTCAATTACTTCCTTTAATCAATTATACAACTGTTTGGTTTTGCTCAATGTCTTATTATACTACTATTTACGTGAATGTCAACAAAATGTGTGTTATAAAATTATGCAAATTAAACCGCTGCAACCCTCGTTGATAACCTTTTCGAGCGTTTCCTGAAGCTTCATTCTTGCATCGGTCGGCATTCTAAACAGCTTGTTATGCAAGCCCTCGTTAACAAGCTCATGCAAGGATTTGCCGAAGATATTTGATTCCCAAATTTGAGTCGGGTTTTCTTCAAATTCCTTTAGGAGGTACATGACCAAATCTTCGGATTGAGATTCACTGCCTACAAGCGGAGCAACCTCGGTATTGGTGTTGACCTTCATCATATGAATAGACGGAGCGGAAGCTTTTAACCGAACGCCGTATTTGCCGCCCTGCTTCATGATTTCCGGTTCTTCAAGATGAAGCTCTTCCATTGTCGGCATTACTATTCCGTATCCGGTTGCCTCAACTTCATCAAGGGCGTTTTTGATTCTGTCGTAGGATTTCTTGGTCTCGGCAAGCTCGCCTATGCAACTCATCAAATCCTCCTCGTTCTCGATATCAAGCTTCGTTTTTTCGGCAAGAATCTTATAGAACATGCTGCTCTCAACGCTTGCGCAAACGACTGCACTTCCGTCCGACAAATCAAGATTCTTCATCAATGCTTTACTGAGATATTTGCAATGATTCAAGCCGGATGAGAATGTGTTCACGTCTCTGATCCTGTTTAGACCGGATGCCTCTTTTTTAATGTAATCAAATATATCACGCTTTAACCAATGCGTTTTTTCAAGTGCCGTTACCCAGCCGGGAAGCTCAACGCAGACCTCCTGAATCGGGAATTCAAAAAGAATTTGAGCGAGAACGGCTTTTATTTTTTTCTCGTCAAGCTCAAGGCAGTTAACCGGCATCACGGGAACATTATATTTATTTGAAAGCTCACAGCCCATTTTTCTCGTTGCTTCGCTGTCAGGCTCTGTACTGTTGAGAAGCACAATAAACGGCTTGTTAAGCTCCTTTAATTCACTGACTACTCTTTCCTCGGCCTCGGCATATTCGTCTCTCGGAATGTCGCTTATCGAGCCGTCGGTCGTGATTACAAGGCCTATGGTCGAATGTTCCGTGATAACCTTTTGCGTTCCGATTTCCGCCGCCATGTTAAAGGGTATTTCCTTTTCAAACCACGGTGTTTTAACCATTCTCGGCTGATCGTTTTCGATATATCCGAGGGAGCTTGGAACAATATAGCCTACGCAGTCGATCATTCTGACGCTGAAATGAGCATTGTCGGGAAGATTGATTTCAACGGCATTTTCGGGAATGAACTTCGGCTCGGTCGTCATTATTGTTCTGCCCGAGGCCGATTGAGGCAGCTCATCCGTTGCACGTTCTTTTTTGCTCGGGTCCTCGATATTTGGTATAACAAGCGAATCCATAAATCTTTTTATAAATGTTGATTTGCCTGTTCTGACCGGTCCGACAACACCAATATAGATGTCGCCGCCCGTTCTTGTCTGAATGTCCTTGTAAATGCTTGTACTTGCAGCTGACATTTTTTCTCCTCCGTTCAGGTTCAATGTTTTTTGTTAATACTTATGAGGAACGGACGAGATTTATGAGCAATAGTTTACAAGAAAAAAGCCTCCGCATGGGAGGCCGAAAATTATTTGTTAACCACATTAACCGGTGAACCGTCAAGAAATGCTTTGAGATTGGAATATACGACGTCGAGAAGGCGTACTCTTGTTTCGTATCCCGCCCATGCAATATGAGGTGTGATGACACAATTCTTGCAAGAAAGCAGGGGATTGTCGGCTTTCGGTGGCTCGCAGGAGAGTACGTCAACGGCCGCACCGGCGATTTTGCCGCTGTTTAAAGCTTCGGCGAGTGCGTCTTCTTCAATGATCGGTCCTCTTGCGGTATTTATGATTATTGCATTGCTTTTCATTTTGGCGAGGAAATCCGAATTTACAAGACCCTTTGTTTCAACGGTCAGCGGGCAGTGGAAAGATATTATATCGCTGTTTTCCGCAAGCTCATCAAGAGAAACAAATTTGAAATTCTTATATTCCGGCTGCGTTTTGGGGTGATGAACATTGCAAAGAATGTTCATTCCGAATGCGTCGGCGATCTTGGCAACCTCATTGCCTATCTTGCCGAAACCGACAATGCCTATTGTTTTGCCCGCAAGCTCAATAAGCGGTGTTTTCTGAAAGCAGAAATCCTTACAGGCTGCCCACTCGCCGGCATGGACTGCCGCATCATGAATTGCTACACGGTTGTAGAATTCAAGAATCAGCGCAAACGTGAGCTGGGCGACGGCTGAGGTTGAATATGTAGGAACATTGCAGACCGTAACGCCGTGACTTTTTGCCGATTCAATGTCAACGATATTGAAGCCTGTTGCAAGAATTCCGATATATTTGAGCTTCGGAAGCTGAGAAATAATCTCGTCGTCAAGCACTACCTTATTGTCAAGGATTATGTCGGCGTCCTTGCATCTTTCAAATATTTCGTCGTGTGATGTTCTGTCATAAACACATAGCTCGCCGAGCTTTTCAAACCTTTCCCAGCTGAGGTCGCCGGGATTTGAAGTATATGCGTCCAAAATTACAATTTTCATGTCATGACCTCCAACAAAGTATCTAAGTAAATTATAATATATTTTGTTTCATTTGTGAAGAGGATAGAAAGTTTTTTCTTTGTTTTTTATTTTTGAAAATTCGTTTGAATTAATTTTACTAAAGTGATAAAATTTATATGTAGTAATTTCTGTTTCTTTTGGAAGAAGGTGTTCGTGTGAACCCATTTAAGGTCAATAAGGTAATAAAAGAAAATAATTTGAACGATAATCAGATTTGTGTTGACACTCTCAGTGAGCTTTGCGGCGGCAGGGTGAAGCATGCTTTTCTTCGAATGTCCGACGAAACCTTTCTATGTGCCGAAAGCGGCGGTTTCCCGAGACACTGGGTGGAGGGTCTAAAACTTCACAGCTGGTTTACAATGTGGTTCTACCATCCCGAGAGGGAAAATCACGAACCGAAATCCGTTTTGTATGATGATTTGCAATATATGTACACAAAAAATGGCTGACACGTTCAGCCATTTTTTTGTTGCCATTACAGTACAGTTATGGTATAATATAACAAAAATCGGGGTGATTATATGGCTGATATCAAAAAAACATGGTATAAAGAAATGTGCGTATATCAAATCTGGACGAGGAGCTTCTGCGACAGTAACGGCGACGGCATAGGAGATCTCCCGGGTGTCTATTCAAAGCTTGACTATCTCAAGGAGCTGGGCGTGGACGGAATTTGGTTCTCGCCGATCTATCCTACGCCCAATGCCGATTACGGCTACGATATTTCCGATTACAGGAATATCAATCCCGAGTTCGGAACGCTTGACGATTTCAAGAAGATTCTTGAGGGTGCTCATGAGCGTGGTATGAGAGTGTTCATGGATCTTGTTGTCAACCATACCTCGGATGAGCATGAATGGTTCAAGGAGAGCGCAAAGAGCGTTGACAATCCTTATCATGACTATTATATTTGGCGCAAGGGTAAGGGCAACAGACCGCCGAACAACTGGCTTTCGACCTTCGAGGGCGGTGCATGGGAGTATAATCCCGACATTGACGAATACTATCTTCACGTATTTGCAAAGAAGCAGCCCGACCTCAACATGGATAACCCGAAGGTTCGTCAGGAAGTTAAGGATATTATGCGTTATTGGCTCGATATGGGCGTTGACGGCTTCCGTGAGGATGTTATAACGTTTATTTCCAAGCGTGAGGGCTTGCCTGACGGTATTCCTCTTCCGGTTGCAACAGGTGTTGAGCATTACAAGCACGGACCTCACCTTGAGGAGTATCTTGACGAATTCAAGCGCGATGTCTATGATCATTATGATTGCTTCACTGTCGGCGAGGGTCCGATGTCCGATATAAAAATGGCAAAGGATTTTGTTACCGAAGGTCCGAATCAGAAGCTTAATATGATGATTTCATTTGAGCATATGAATGCCAACTGCTTCATGGTTGACTGGGTTAAAACACCGTTCAATCTTATAAAGCTTAAGTCGACGCTTTCAAAGTGGCAGTACGGCTTATACGGTAAAGGCTGGAACTGTCTTTATATCGAAAACCACGATCATGCAAGAATTATCGAGCGTTACGGCAACATTAATTACCGTGTTGAAAGCGGTAAAATGCTTGCGGCAATGTATTTTCTGCTTTGCGGCACGCCGTTCATTTATCAGGGGCAGGAAATCGGCATGACGAACATCCTGCTTGATAAGCTTTCGGATTGCAAGGACGTCATGACCTTTAACAACTGGCGTATTTTTAAGAAGCTCGGCTACAGCGAGAAGCGATTTTTGAAGCTTGCAAAGGACGTCAGCCGTGAGAATTCAAGAACGCCAGTTCAATGGTCTGAGGCGGAGAACGCAGGCTTCACAACAGGCAAACCTTGGTTCAACATCAATCCGAATTATAAGGAAATCAATGTCGAGGATGACCTGAAAAATCCCGATTCGATTCTCAATTTCTATAAAAAGCTTATTAAGCTCAGAAAAGAAAACGAGGTTCTTATTTACGGAAAATATAAGGAATACGATCATCTCAATCCGTTCCTTTATACCTATGAGAGAGTTCTCGGCAATGACAGAGTTCTTGTTGTTTGCTCGTTCAAGGAAGGCTCTGTGAGGTTCAAAGCCCCGAAAGGATACGACCTGTCAAAGGGAGAATTGGTGCTTTCAAACTATTCCGACAACAAGATTGTCAACAACGGATTTGTTACTAAGCCGTATGAAGTCAGAGTCTATATGTTTAAATAAGGTGAAAAGATATGAAAAATGCAATTAAAGTTCTTTGCTTTACGCTGGCTGTGATTATCGTCGGTACTTCGGCGTTCCTGATTTATTTTAAATGGGATAAATCGGAGTTTGAATATGTCGACGGTACGGAAAAGGGAACCGTAATGATAACAGGCTATAAGGGCGAAAGCAAGGATGTTAAAATTCCTTCAAAGCTCAGAGGTAAGAGTGTCACTCAGATTGACACTTTGGCGTTCGAGGACAGCGATATAATCTCGATTGAGATCGGCGATAATGTAACATATATCGGCAAGAGTGTATTCCGAGGCTGCAAGTCGCTCAAAACCGTAAAGCTTGGCGAAGGCATACTCAATATCGACGAGGGCTGCTTTAACGATTGTACATCGCTTGAAGAAATCACCTTGCCGAAAAGCCTTGAAAAGCTTGGAGGAAGCATTTTTGCCGGCTGCACATCGCTCAAAAAAGTTGAGCTTGAAGAAGGCGGAAATTTTATCATCAAGGACGGCGTTCTTCTTTCAGCTGATATGAAAACTCTCTATTTTGCTTTGCCTTATGCAAATCTCGGTAATTACACCTGCCCGAGTGAGGTTGAAACTATAAATTCGCTTGCGTTTTATAATTGTCCGACTCTGACGAGCTTTACTTTTTCAAACAAGGTGAAGTCGATTCCGCAGGGAATGTTTGTTCTTTGTACAGGACTTAAGGAACTGCATCTTCCCGATTCGGTCACTCAAATCGGTTCTGTTATTATCACAAAATCCGGTGTGAAAACCGTTACGATTCCCGAATCCGTTAAGGTGATTGACAAGAACGCCTTTACTCAGACCGACGGAACAAACGATAAAAATCTTGTTCTTCGAGTAAGAGCAGGCTCAAAAGCAGAAACCTTTGCGAAGGAAAACAGCATTAAAATAGAATATATCAAATAAAAAAGCTGCCGCATTAGGATAAAACCGAAATGCGGCAGTTGGTTTATAATGACTTTTCGTGTGGATTAATTATTACTCAATAATCTCAGCACTCCAGGGAAATACGAATTCCTCGCCCGGTTCGAGCTTCTGAATGAGACGCTTCTGTGAGAAATCTTCCTTGACCTCTCTTGAATCATTTATTCCGTACCAAGGCTCGATGCAGACATATTCTGCACCCGGCTTTGCCCAAATTCCGAGAACAGGTGCTTTGCCGAAATTGAATTTGATTTCCTGCGGACGGAAATCACTCTTAAGATAAACCGTGTCGGATTTCATTCCCGAGAGAATGAGAGCGTCACCGTCAAAGATGTCCTTTGTGATTACGATATCTGTTTCGTTTTTCAAGGTTGGATAATGCTTGCCGTCGAGGATTGAATCCGAATCAATTTTTTCGCAGACAAGTGTTTCCGGCTCGGCAAAGGAAAGTCTGTCGCCGATTTTGCAGTTGAATCCCGGGTGTGCACCGATTGAGAAAAACATTGTTTTGTCGTCGGCATTTCTTATTGTATGTGTTACGGTCAGTTTTTTGCCGTTAAGCTTGAATTCAATGTCAAAAATATACTTGAAAGGATAGTGTTCGAGTGATTCGTCGTTCCAGCTTTGAGTGAGCGTGAGGTGATCCTCGCCCTGTTCCTTAAGCTCGAAATCTCTTTTTCTTGCAATTCCGTGGCGGAACATCTCATATTCCTTGCCGTCGATTCTGCACTTGTTGTCGAGTAATGTGCCTACAATCGGGAAGAGGATAGGGGACTGACCGTACCAAACGTCGGGATTGCCCTGCCAAAGATATTCGATTGAAGTGTCGAGCGACTTAAAAGATGAAAGCTCGGCACCGTATTTTTTTACCGAAATGCTGACCGAATTATTATTTAAAGTATAGTTCACAATACCACTCCTTTGTTTGTTTCTTCAATTATATACAATCTATCAAAAAAAATCAATAAAGTTATTGATATTTGTAGCGAAAAATGGTATTATATACAAGATATTGGGCTATTATCGCTTGATTAAAGGTGATTACATAATTTGATATATTACGGAGGGTAATATGGCGGCAAATAATCAGAACAAAAAAAAGAATACGTCGTCAGCCAAGAAGAAAACAACATCTTCAAAAGCGAAGAATTCTTCGCAGCAAAAAAGAGGCCCTGCTCCGACTCAGCCTGTCAGAAAACAGACAAAACCTGCGAATGACGGCAGAAAGAGCGGCAAGCAGGCTAAAGAGCCTGTTTCTAAGGCCGTTTTACGCCAGCGTGCGGCCATAATTCTTTCAACGGTGACGGCAATTCTTCTTGCGGCAACATTTATAAAAGGCGAGAGAGTTTGGCTTGCGTTTCACGAATTCATTTTCGGTGTTTCGGGCATATGTGCTTATGTATGGCCGCTGATGCTGATTTATATTATTGTTATGCTTGTTTCCGAGAAGTCTGTTAGGGCTCTCAAGGGCAGGCTTATAGGTGCTTCGCTTGCGACGGCTATGCTCTCGGGTATAGTTCACGTCTTTTCGGAGGCGGTCGATTCGGGAGAGCTTAAAGATCAGATTGCTTACGCTTGGGAAATGCGTGATAGGATCACAGTTCACAGCGGCGGCGTTATAGGTGCGATCTTCGGCGGAGTTCCCGAGATGCTTTTCGGTAAAACAGCTGCGGCTGTGGTGCTCATTGTTTTACTTATTGCCACGCTGATGTTCGTAACGGGCGGCACTATTTTAGGGGTATATCTTTTCTTCAAAGAGAGGGTCGATTCCGCTAAGGTTAAGCATCAGGAAAGAATTGAAAACAGCGTTGACGGAAACGAAGAACCTTTTATCAGAAAGAAAAAGAAATATGTTCCCGTTGATATCGGCCCAGAGGCCTATGGCAATACGGATAACGACGGCATGTATATTGAAGAGCTTGTCGGCAATGCCGAAAAGAAGGACATTAAGCCGAAAAGCAAAGCTCCCAAGCCGTTTACCGATGTTGTAGCCGAACCTGAAATTTCTTCGGCCGAGCCGGCTTTGCCGCTTGACGAGATCATCAAGAAGGTCAACAGCTCCGTTAAGCCGAAGGACAAGCCTGCCGAAAAAGATAAGACCGAGTCTAAGAAAGATAGCAAGGCTGAGAAAACAAATGATCCTGTTCAGGTTTTCCACACCTATCAAAAGCCTCCGATCGAGTGCCTGAAATATGCCAATAACGCAGGAGCAATGAACTATGAGGAGGAGCTGAAAAATAACGCAACCAAGCTTGTTGATACACTCAACAGCTTCGGCGTTTCGACAAAAATCGTCGATATATGCCGTGGACCGTCCGTAACACGTTATGAATTACAGCTGGCGGCAGGCGTTAAGATAAGCAAAATCACGAGCCTTGCCGACGATATCGCCCTTGCACTCGCTTCGTCGGGTGTCAGAATCGAAGCTCCGATTCCTAACAAGTCTGCAATCGGTATTGAAATTCCGAACAAGAACAGAGCGACGGTTTCACTCAGAGAAATCATTGAAACACCTGTTTATAAAAATGCTAAAAGCAAGCTGAACGTTGGCCTCGGTAAGGATATCACCGGCAACACCATCTGCGCCGACATAGCCAAGATGCCGC
>CALBHM010000067.1 GCA_937892835.1 uncultured Ruminococcus sp.
TGCCGAGAGGCCCCTGCCCCTCCTTTTTGCCAACAACGGCCGCATAGGATATCACATTCGGTTTATTTTCAAATTCAATTACTCTTCCGCTCATTTATTTATCACCGATTATCTTTATTAATAATCTTTGCATACGCAATTAAGATCGGTTTTAGTTTATCCATAACAGCAGTATAATATACATCATCTTCCGTAACATATGTATTCAATTCTTCGATTGAAATATTATTCTTCTTTAAGAATTTATTTTTTGTATTATCTATATCATTTTCTGTTACCGTAACACCTTCTTTATCCAAAATAAGTTTTGCAATAGTCAATTCAAAATAAAAATTATAAACTTCATTATTTTCTTCATCGGTCAGTGCTCCGGTAAAATTTTCATTAGATTTAATTCTGTCAATTATGTCCTGTGGGAAATTATATATTTCTGAATTATTTAAAATTTTATCCCACATGTAATTGAATATTATCTCGTCTTTTGCTCTCTTTTCCAAGTAACTGAGTACTTCGGATTTTTTATTCATGTTATAAAATTTTAATAAAGCTTTTTCATTAGTTATGTCAGGTATTTTATATATTCCTTTTATATGAATTTCAATATTATACTTCTCCTCGTTATATGTAACCTCGCATTTTACTCTTTCCCCAACACTTTTTCCTGACAAGCAGTCGTCAATTTCATCAGAAAACTCTGATTCTCCGAAGTTATAATAGTAATTAGTTGTCTGTAGATCTTCATTATTACTTTTAACATCAATTAAAACAGTATCATCGCTATCAACAACCTTTTTATCACTATTTTCCTGATAATAGTTTTCAGACGAATAATCCAACATAATAATATTTTCGATATCTTGTTGTGTTATATCTGTGTAGCTTTTTTCTATTTCAATATTTTTATAGTCACATATTGTATTGCTCTTTTCTGTTGCACATGAAGAACAAAACATAATAATCAATGAAAAAAATAATAAACTCAAATATTTAAAATATTTCATTTCTTTTTACCTCATAAATAGAACAAAGCCGCCTGATTTTAACTCAGGCAGCCATGCTTAAATTAGATTAGGAAATCGAACAGTTCTTAGGATTGGTTACATTGCATGAACCTGTTCCTCTGCCGTTGGTTGATTTAAAATACAGCCTATATGAAGAATTATTCTTTCCCAGACTATAAGTTCTTGCTCCGGTGCACCATCCGTTAGGCTTAATAGAGTAATCTTCACTCCAAAGATAACGTCCGCTGCCGTTAGTCATCTTAATCGAAAGAGGACCTGTAGAAGTAAGTCTTACAGTAACCTTTGCATTTGTTTTACCCGGCTTCTTCAATTTAACATAACAGTATCTATTTCCGTTATAGGTGTAGCTGTTTGTTCCAAGCCAAAAATATGTCTGTGCAGATGCAGAAAATGCACTGAAAGAAACAACTGTTAAAACAACCATAATAATTGCAATTATTCTTTTCACGTTTTCACCTCCTCCCCATTGGTTTATCTTATTATATAGCTGTTCACTGGTTTCGTCAAGTGTAAATTGCACTTATTAATTAATGTGTTATTTTTAGGTGTATATTATGAGAACAATATTTATTAAAATATATATGAGGTGATGATATGTTTGAAGTAAAAAAAGAAGAATATGTTAATAAAACATTTAGATTTCCGATTGAGTTATTAAGAAAATTAGAAACACTGGCGCAAAACGAAAAGGTTTCACTGAATAATTTGGTTTTACAATGTTGCGAATACGCGCTTGATAACATGAAAAAATGAAAGTCTTTAAGAGGCTTTCATTTTTTCTGTATTCAGTTAAAGATAAAATAAATCAACCCATAAAGTGAAGCAGCTGTTGTTCCGTAAAGAATTACCGGGCCGGCGACTTTAAATATACTTGCGCCCGTTCCCATTATAAAGCCCTCGCTTTTGAATTCCAAAGCCGGCGAAACAACCGAATTTGCAAATCCCGTAATCGGCACTATCGTACCAGCTCCGGCATGCTTTGCGATTTTATCAAATACGCCTATACCCGTCAAAATCGCCGTAATAACAATCAATGATATCGAAACAAGCGAGCGGCTCTCATCAAGGCTCATTCCGCTTTTTCTGAAAATGTAAAACAAAAGCTGACCGAAACAGCATATTGCGCCTCCGATTAAAAAAGCTTTGATGCAATCCAAAACTATGGGTGAATTCGGTGAAGCTTTTTTGACCATTTCATCATATTGTTTATTTGAAATTTTCATTATCAACGCTCCTAAATAATATTCGATAATAATATTTGCAAATAAACGAAAAAAATACAAAAAATAAGGACGACCGAAGCCGTCCATAAATATATTTTTAAATTAAGCACCGACGGATTTGCGAAGAATAAGCAAAGCGTCAAAGCTGTTAAGTGTTCCGTCGGAGTTCATGTCACCTGCGTTGAACTGAACTGACGTAAGCGTCTTGAGACCTACAACATGCTGAAGAACCAAGAGTGCGTCATAAGAATTGATCTTGCCGTCGGCATTAACGTCACCCTTTGTCGAAGCTGAAACAAGAGTTATTTTGTATGAATCATAAACTTTTGTGTTCGACTTAAAATAAACCTCGATCGTATTCTCGCCGAGCTTGTAGTCACCCTTCGGCGAAGCTAAAATATTCTGATTGACAGTTATGCCTGATTTGGTCTCTTTATAAGTGATGTTTTCACTTGTTCCGTCAGAGTAAGTCACCTTAACAACAAGACCGGTCATATCAACCATTCCTCTGTCAGAATAATGTGAATAATATCCGCCGTTATGATGGAAGGAAATCATTCCGTCCTGCTTAACAAAGGTTCCGAGTCCATAGCCCTCGGGCATATCATAGTAACCGTAATCCCAGTCCGTGCCCTGAACAAAAACAGTTTTGGTAGGAATTGAAACAATTTTAACTCCAGTTATTTTTGCCGCTGCGGATGCCGAAACAACAGATGCAAGTCCCGAGCAGGTCAAAGCGACAATAATTGCCATAATATAAGCAATGATTTGTCTTGTCTTTTTCATTAAATGGTCTCCCCCATTCGTTTTTTATTATTATAAACCTAATATTCGCTTTTGTCAATCAAAAATCAAACACCAGTAAGATCAAAATTGGGAATATATTCCTGTGACGATGAATCAAGCTCCTGAATGTATACGTTTTCAAATCCGAGCCTTTCGGCATGCGAAATAACCGTGTCATATTCTCTCATGCTGATTTTACGATTGATTGTCGGATATTCCGCAGCCTTTGCGCACGGCATATACTGACCCATCAAGCTGATAATTGTTTGATTTGAAACATTTTCGTCAACCCAATCGAGCATCTTCATGCCTTGGCTGACATTTCCCGGCAGGACAAGATGACGTATAATCATGCCTTTTTTCATAAGACCGTTTTCAAAGATATCTTCGGGCTGCTGACGGCGCATTTCAAGAATGGCCTTTGAGCAAATATCGAAATAATTTTCTGCTCTGCTGTATTTTTTTGAAACCGACGGACTTACATATTTCATATCTGTCAGATAGATATCAACCAAACCGTCTAAAAGCTTCAAGGCTTCAACGCTGTCATATCCGCCTGTGTTATACACAACGGGAATGCCCGGCTTGTATTTTGAAAGCGTTTCGGCAAGCTGCACGGCATAGTGGGTCGGGCTGACAAGATTAATATTGTTAGCTCCCCTATCCTCAAGCTCTTTGAAAATCTCAATCAATCTTTCTTCGCTGATTTCTTTTCCGAAGCAGCCGTCGCTGATCACACTGTTTTGGCAGAAAACGCATTTAAGCGAACAACCTGAGAAAAACACCGTTCCGCTTCCTTTTTCGCCGCTTATGCACGGCTCTTCCCAAAAATGAAGCGCAGCCCTTGCTATTTTATATTCTGAATTAACTCCGCATATTCCGATTTTTGAATCTCTGTCTACATTACATTTTCTCGGACATTGGTTGCATATATACATCTAAAACACCTCTGATGATAAAAATATTATATCATAAATTTTTTTCTTGTCTACAGTTTATATATGTGATATAATATTTGAGCAACATTATTTACG
>CALBHM010000068.1 GCA_937892835.1 uncultured Ruminococcus sp.
AGCAAGAGTTCTTGATCAGCAACCACTTCATGTTCCCCCCAGTTCTTGCGCAAAATTCAAGTACTGTAATCCTTTGATGGTTATGCAGAAGCTGAACTAAAAGAGGAGAATTAACAAGGCCAAAGCTTTCAGCAATTTTTTGAGTTGCATCTTCAACTTGTTTTCTAATTATATCCGAAACGGCAGCCGGATAACAACCTCTAAAAATGACAAACCTATCTTTGTTTTTTATTTTTTCGCTATTTGTGATGCTAAGAATATGTGCCTTTCCATCGAGTACAAATGCGTCAACACTTATTTCCTCACCTTCAAAAAACTCCTCAACAATCACTCCGCCGCTACGGCTAATTGCTTTTGCTTCATTATAATATGCTAAAAGTTCTGCTTCGTTTTCTGCTTTGCGAACTCCTTTGGAACTATAAGCATCTACCGGCTTAATAACAAGTGGGTAATTCAAATCAACTACTTTTTTCATATCGAGGCACTCAAGTTTCACATACCTTGTAGATGGAATTCCGTTTTCTCGAAATATCCTTTTCATTCTAATTTTATCGGACACATCCTGTGCCTGCTTATACCCTATATAACATGGCAAGCCCAGCATTTCAGACACCTGTGCAACAACCAAAAGCACTTGATCTGCACACACGGTGATAATAAAGTCCACCTTTTCATCAACAGCTATCTTCTTCACGGTTTCTATATCAAAAATATTAACCCTATAAAACTTATCTGGTATTTCTCTTGCAAGGCACTTCTCATTGCCGTCAAGCAAAACTGTTTCGATCATTCTTTCTTTTAGCTGTCGAAGTAATTCCATCTGGGGAATTCCTCCCGCAATAACCATTGCTTTCATGTTAACTCCTCTTTCTTCTAAAATACTTTTTCAGCATAGGAATCCAAATATTTTTTGTTGCAAACGCTCCAAAAGCAAAAATTATAAAAAGTGAAAAAATTACAATATATCTAACCATCGTATAACGATATAATATCGGTGCTATTAGTGTAAATGCCACCATTAATAAAGCTATCCCGGAAAGTTTTTTAAAATCGATACAGGATTGAAATCCGGCTTTGCACACAAGGATACTGTTTACGATCAATGTCATTACAAAAGCCGCAGCATTGATAATGGGCAAGATCTCATATCCACATCGCTTTAATAAAACAACTTTTAGTAACACACTTATAATAGCAACTATCGTTGTGTAAATGGCAGTTTTAAAAACATTTTTATCATATGTTAAGATGATAGAAAGAGAAGAGGTAAGCATTTGAAAGAAAACTGCCAGGACACTTGTCGGTATTAATGCGACAGCATTTCTGTATTTTGAACCACCTATAATTGTTACAACCTCAGGTCCAAATATAATTAATCCGCATGATATAACAGCACTGCCAACTGCTAATAATGTCAGACAATTTCTTACCTTGTCATGAGTTCTTGTTTCAAGATTATCCATCATATATGTTGTCATGGCACCTGTAACTGATTGAAAAAGTATTGTAAGAATATTCATGATACTCGTTATAATACTCAATATAGCTGCTGCTTCAGAGCCAAGAATACTTTTCGCAAGGATTACATTTGTTGAAGATAGGATATATGTTGTCAGATAATGTACAAGCAGTGGCATCGCAAGAACCAATGCATACTTTAGATGATCAATCTTAAAACATTTCCCTTTCCTGATGAGGTCAAATGCACAATATAAACCTATTAATGCATACGGAATGTAAAAGCCATACATACGAGCCGGCAATCTTTCGCTTTCTGATACACAATAAACAATTGCAATTGAAAGAATTGTCGGTATTACTAACGAAATCATCGAAATAAACGCAACGGATTTATATTTGTATAGGGTTCTCTCTTTTGTAAGAAATACTTGACGTGCGCCCTGACAAAGAATAGTAAAAAACATCAAATGAATAAACTGAGGTGGAATTGCAACCAGTTTATAAATCCACTTACTACCAAGAAAAAATAACACATAAAAAACAGCAGAGGTAATAATTCCTGCAATTGTAACAGTTGAGGCGTATTGCGCATAATCATCTCTATAATCATAGAAGGCACGACTGAGTGTATTGTACATTTCCAAGCTTATAACGATAACCAAAAGTGATTGCCAATTTGCAAAATTTGAAAACTCCCCATAGTCGGATTTATTCATCATTCTAGCAAATATAGGGGTTGTAATAAATGCAAGCCCTTTGGTTATAACGGTGCTTAAAACGTACCAAACTCCAGATTTCAATGCAAGCTTAGCATTTCCCCTTTTCATTTCTGTGGGCATTGCATACTGTCCTTTCTAAGTAATCAAACATTTCATTGATTATATTCTTTCTTTTGTTCATTAAAACCTTCTGTTATAATCAAAACATAATAGATTAAATGATAGGTGCCATGCGTATGGGCGGAGAAAAAGGAAATCACCAGAACAACCAGACTTATAATTCGGAACTGACGTCTAAGCTGTATAACCCCTCGCAGATATACTATATATGATAAAACGGTCCCTATTAATCCATACTTGTACATCGTTGCAGCATACCCTGAAAGATTAAATTCAATATCAGATACATCCTTCGTTACCCCAAAAAGCAGTTGTTTGCCCGACATCTGTCGAATCAGCTGTCCAGCTTGCAAGGTTCTTCCGCTGATTGCAGTATTTCCATACTGATCTCCAATGAAAATCCGGTTTACCGTTGACTGAATAAACGGGATCTTAAAATACAAAACCATTAATATGAGCACACCAACCACCAATGATATAACGCTTTTTGCAGACAGCAGCTTTTGAATTGTATATTTGTCTGAATATTTCGAATACAGCAACAAATAAAAAGCCCAAGCCGCTATTACAACAGCAATTGCCATACCCGATGTAGACAATAACAATCCCACTGTAAGCAAAAGCGCAATCTT
>CALBHM010000069.1 GCA_937892835.1 uncultured Ruminococcus sp.
ATATTTAGCAATTCAGAAGATGTTACAATTTCAATATATGGACTTAATGGACTGGGACAGACTCAGTCAACATGGTACGGAAGAACCGATAATATTGATGGTGTTAACAGTATGCTCAATAATGTTGAGTGTAAAAAAATCAGCAATATATATAATTCGATAATAATATCAGACTGTGTTGACTATATAGCAAGGGCTCATAATGCGAACTCATACCTTTCAGAGAGACAGGAATACTGTTTTGCGTTTTTTAATCCTGAGTTGAAAAATTCCGATTCAACCCCTGCATTTCTTTATCGTGCCAAAAGCGCAAGCACTGAAGTATATGGAATGGGACAACTGGAAGAAATAAATAAAAATGGAACCAATATAAATTTCAGCACTGTTACAGGTTCTTATTCCGAAGTTGAAAGCAAAATTTATTCATATACAAAATCTTTATCTAAAAAAACCTACGGAATAAATGTAAATCCTATTTCTCATAATACTGTCATTGATGATTGCTTAGAGCATATTTATGGAGAAGTGCCCGAAAATACAAATCTGTACAAAATTCTTATTGCTACAGATTTTGAATATATCAGCCTTGATAAGCCTATCATAGAAAAATGGATTGAAAATTACACAAATTATGGAAATAGATATATCTATGATGCTTCCGTATTTGATGAAGAGGATCTTGTAGATTGTTCCGACACCGATGAAGACGGATTGTGGGATTTTCAGGAAATAAAAGTATATAAAGGGGCGATAAATACTCCTGAAAATCAGATAATAAGCTTTGAAAACGGTACGCTTAAACTTCCAAGTTTAAATGAGATGACAAAGGAAGTTTTTATGGATATGTATTCAAACGATGAAATATACAGAATACGAGAATCTTTTGCCGAGAAATATGGCAGGGACACAAGCTCGGAATTCTGGCAAATGCCTGTGCTTCCGATACATGCACACCCTGTAAAAAAAGATACTGATGGAGACGGATTGGATGACCATGTCGACGACGCTCCATTTTACGCAACCGAAATACCTGAATTTTTCAAACAACTGATTATAAACGATGTGGTGAGGTATTCCGAAATAGTAAAAATATCAGAGGAATGTTATATATGCACTAAAAATATTCCGTCTATTGCGGATTCCGAATTTGTTGGTGAATATCTGACAACCGAGAATAATCTTAGTTATGATGAATGGGAGGCTGTAGTTTCCACTCTTGAATCAAATAACGATTACTGCAGTCATCTGTCAGCTGTATATGTAGGGAATGATGTTGTTTTCTTTGCCGTTCCGATTGATTCAAACTGGGACGAAATAATGTCAACCGCTTATTCCAATGCGGATATGCATAGGAAGGCGATTGCTTCTCCTCTGCTGGAGAATAATAAGTCTTATCAGGCGTTGAAAGCGTATTCGACAAGACTGAGCAAAGAACGGTATGAAGAAAATCGGCAGTTCGAAGAAAGTATAGAAGAAAAATTCAATACTAACGAACTGTTAGAAGTGATGGGCTTTTTTGACGAAGAAGGTGCACTTTCCGGTCTTGCCGATACCGGTTCAAGTGCCTTTGATACCTTATATAAGTCTGCCTGCCGTTTGGTACATTCAATAAACCTTGAAGATATACGCTGCCAGCTTATTGCAACCAATGTTGCATATATAGAATATGCAGCGTGGTACCGCCACGAATATCCCGACAGTACATTCCTGTCAGAAGTCAGCAGCTTTATAGGCACAAACGTTGACACAATGGCAGAATATGTTGTGCTGGATATCAACGACAGATTGTTGCAAGGCACAGCGGAATCCAGAGGCGAAGTGCTCGGCGAGATGCTGTTTGATATTCTTCTTGATGTTTCAATAGCAAAGGCGTTAAAGGGAGTAAACGGAATTCCTGATGATGATGCTGTTGCAGAACTCAGCGATATTAAGTTTAAAGACGGATTTGATGGGAATCATGCCGAATTCAAGTCAAGAAAGTTGTATCCTCTTGGCAATGAAAGCTGTACCCTCACACTCCGTCCTGTAAATCACGAAGCACTTACATCTATGCTCCAAGCGTTCGATAACGGTAAAAAATCCGATTTCATCAAGTTCCTCAGCAAATACGGAGACAATGCAGATGATATAATCGAGAGACTGTCATCGGGAGATGGTTTGGCGGCAAAAGCTGTTAATACTCATTTTGAGGATTTTGTTTCTTGCTATGATAAGTATAAA
>CALBHM010000070.1 GCA_937892835.1 uncultured Ruminococcus sp.
CGACGTGTGGAACTGACGGTAGTAATAATCCATCTTATAAAAATTGCCCGTATATTCCTTCCAAAACGTCGAGTATTCTGCAATATAGAAGCTTTCGCTGTTGTTCTGATAGAATTGCTGCATCAAAGCGACCTGCAATAAGCCGTCAAAATAATATCTGACACGCTTGTACCATTTAAGCGTCCGACGCTTTTCGACCGCCGCCATTATGTCCTCCGCCTTGATAATGCTGTCTGAAATTTCGGACATATATCTTCTGAGAATGCACTCGTTAATGCACGGGAAGCACTCGCTGTTCATCAAATCGGCGAGTTCAAGGCTGTCAAAAAGCTTTTCGAGATTATGCCGTTCCTCAACAACTCGGACAATTTCATAAAGCTCGTCGTCATCATCCGAATGCATCCATTCATTCACAAGCGAATAGCAAAGCTGACGGTGCGGCTCAGAAATATATTTTTCCAACCCATGCGGACAGGAAGGCTTCATCGTGACCGAAAGAGCCGTCAGCAAAATATGCGACACCAGCGGAACAAGCGACACGCCCTCATCGTATGTATAGCCCGTATAACGGTTCACAATATTCCAAAAAGCATCTTCACTGCCGAACTTTTTTATGTTCGCTACCGCTTCGTTATTTTCAATATCGAGTCCGCTCATCAGCACAGCACTAATAACGCCCGAAGCCGTGTTATTGTCGGTTCCCGAAAGGACGGCAAGGATATCAAAATGCAACTGACCAACGGTGTTATAGTTGCTCTTAAACGCCATGAGCTTTGTGACACGGTCTTTGTTTTCAAAGAACTTTGTGTAAGTTTTCATCGCCTTGCGAAGCGGAGCCGTAGCAGGCATATTCAGCTCCTGCATACGGATCGAAAGCAGATCCGCACGAAACTCCTCGCTGTAAAGCTCAATATCAAGCAGCCAATTATCACGAATATCCGAGTAAGAAATCGGGTTATAAACAAGATAATTGCTTTGTGTATCGTCATTGAGAAGCAACTTTTTTGCGGCAAAGTTGTTTGACTCCGTGAGCTTCAAAATTTTCGCATTGTCAAGACTTAATTCGTCGACAAAATCCGAAAATTCCTTTTCGGGATCCTGCCAAAAAATTATTCTCCTGTCGTAAAAATCCTCAAGTTCCGCATTGAACCTATCTTCCAGTATTTTTTTAATATCCATAGCCTTGTCCCTTTTAGTTAATTTCAGTCTGCGTTAACGATTTCTTTTATTTTCTCGCTCAGCGGCAGACCCTCATGATATGTTGAAATAAAATCATTATCCCATTTTTCATTATCACCGATATTGGATTCAATCCACTCCATTCTTATAGAAAGATGTGTATCACTTTTAGGAATACCGTAAATAGCATAAACCAAATAACTAAAACATGCTAATCCTGATGACGCAATAAGAATTTTTTTGTTTTTGCTATAAGTTCCGTTCTTTTTCTTTGCGGCAGCATTGATTATTGCTTCCATCGTTTCCTTATTGTTAATGAACTTTGCAACAGAGAGAATATATTCCTTTCTGCGGCTGCTTTCTTCAAGACTGAGATGAGTTAATTTATCGTAATCAAAATTCGGACCATACTGCGCTTTCAATGGATTTGGGAAAATACCACGCGTATCAAAGTCAAACGCCTCAAGTCTTTTACGGTAGATAGAATTGATTGCATCATGTGCGTCATAATAAAGCCACCTATCCATATCAAGATCATCCAGGTTAAAATTGGTCTGGGCTTTCAGCTCGACACCATTGATTGTTGTTCTACACTTTTTGATTTTTTGAAGGGGCTGATCCTTCACCGAATCAATCAGCGGTGAAAAATCCAAATTGCTCATGTTGCTGTAAATTTTGAAGTCTCCCATTGTTTTTTTCTCCTTTTAGTTTTTATTTTCTGCAAAGAATCTTATTTGATTTTCTGCAAAACATCCTGAAATTTTGCATAGTTCACCTTTACACCGTCGTCAAGGTCAATTGAAATCATCTGATCGGCAAGGTGATGTATTTTCTCCTCGAATTTTTGAATTTCAAGCGCCTGATCTCTGAGCTTTGAAATTTGCTTATTCAGCTTGACCCTTTCCGAAGGCTCGGCGGACTGCACGTTTTCCTCAAGAATCGAGAGCTGAGTGCGATATCTTTCCTGCTGTTCATGGACGTAATCCGTTCGCATACGGGCGAGCAGATCGGGCTGATAGCGATGCATATAAATGAGTGCCTTAAATCCGTTCTTTTTGCCGCTGTCAAAGAGCCAATAAATTGGGCGTTTCTGATATGTTTTGAGATGGTCGGAATAGAAATCGCTTATAAAATATTTGCGTATCGTCTCACGGGCAGAGCCTTTTCCGCCGAGAGCGTCGGCAATGAATTGAAGATTTTGTTCAAGAGTGTCATCGCCGTATGTAATTCTCACGAAGTCAACGAACCTGCCTACAATGTCATCGCTGAAATAATCGTCGTCCGTTATCGGAATTATATTATCTTCGTCTACTTGGTAGCCGTTTTCGGTCAGCCAATCTTTATTTGAATTAAAATATTCCTTCCAATCTCCTCCCGCAAAACAGAGACCCTCACGGTTTACGGAATATCTGCCGAACATACAGCCGACGGCATAGGAAATGAGCGAGACGATCTCATCACGCATTGTTCGGACATAGTTACTGCCCTTCATCGAATCGGGTACATCGTCCTTTGTGTCATACACCCTGTGAACCGTGATATCCTTGTCGTCAACATCGGGCGTGAGCTCGTCCTGCAAGCCGTAAATGTCGATAAAAATTCTGTTCAGCTCTTCCTCGTTCTTTTTCAGCTGTAAGAATCTTTCCTCACATTCCGCCTGCCATGCCTTGTATTTATCCGAAATCAGCTTTGACATTTTATCTTCCTTTCTTTTTGTTTTAGTTGTTCGTGGTTAGTTTTTAGTGGTCAGTGTGCAGTGGTTAGTGGTTAGAATTTGTAAATTCAACAATTTTCAAACCTTCTCTGATTACTGATCACTGTCCACTAATCACTCGGCAACACCGACTGAGGGGTTTTGCATAGAGTCAGCAGAAACCTTGCCAGCCTCCCCTTATTGTAAGGGGAGGTGTCGTCCTTGACGACGGAAGGGATATTTCAATAGCAAATTTAATAGCTAAAAAGATTAAAAATCAAGGTTCAAATCCCCA
>CALBHM010000071.1 GCA_937892835.1 uncultured Ruminococcus sp.
CGTTTGTGAGAACAGCAGATCAAGCTCTATTTTCACAGAGCTTACAGGCGAAAAAGCTCCTGTTGTTCTTCTCCCGAAGTGGCTTGAGAAGACAGATGATGCATTTACCGGTAAGGTTATTGCTATGCCGTCTCGTGACGATATAGACTACCCCGTTGAGGAGCATCTCATCGTCGAGCTTTATTCAAAATAATTAACCGTATACTTAATACAACAAGGAGGGTTTTGAATGATTGGCATAGAAAAACCAAGAATCGAAACAGCCGATGTTTTACCTGACGGTACTTACGGTAAATTTGTAGTAGAACCTTTGGAGAGAGGTTATGGCACAACTCTGGGCAACAGCCTCAGACGTGTTCTTCTTTCTTCATTGCCGGGCTACGCAATAACTTCCGTTAAGATTGACGGAATTCTTCACGAGTTTTCAACGATCCCCGGCGTCAAGGAAGACGTTACGGAAATCGTTCTTAACTTGAAGAGCGTAATCCTTAAAATTCACGGCGATGGTCCCAAGACCATGTACGTTGATGTTAAAGGTGAAGGTGAAATCACCGCAGGCTCCTTCAAGACAGATTCTGATGTTGAGATCCTTAATCCGGATCTTCATATCGCATCTCTTGACAGCGATGCTCATGTGGTAATGGAGTTGACCTGCAACAAAGGCCGTGGCTATGATTCTGCCGAGAGAAACAAGCAGTATCTTCAGCCGCCGATCGGCGTTATCGCAATCGACTCGATCTATTCACCGGTATTAAAGGTAAATTACACAGTCGAGAACACACGTGTCGGCCAGATAACCGACTATGATAAGCTGACACTTGAAGTGTGGACAAACGGTACAATTTCCGCTAAGGAAGCCGTTTCTCTGGGCGCCAAGATCCTCAACGAGCATCTCAGTCTTTTCGGAGATCTCTCTGATGAGGCTTTTGAAACTGAGATAATGGTTGAGAAGAGTAAGAATGGCAAGGAAAAAGTCTTGGAGATGACCATTGAGGAACTTGACCTGTCTGTGCGCTCTTTTAACTGCTTGAAGAGAGCAGGAATCAATACAGTAGAGGACTTGATCGGTAAGTCCGAGGACGACATGATGAAGGTACGTAACCTTGGCAGAAAGTCGCTTGATGAGGTCGTTGCAAAGCTTGCTTCCCTCGGATACGATCTTCGCAGGGATGACGACTGATCGTCAAAGCTGTAATTAAATTAAACAACACACTAACGGTAAAGGAGTGACTTTTAATGCCAGGAGCCAGAAAGCTTGGAAGAGCAAGTGACCATCGTAAGTCAATGCTCAGAGGCATGGTAACATACCTTTTAGAGAACGGCAGAATAGAGACCACCGTTACGAGAGCAAAAGAAGTTCGTGCAATGGCTGAGAAAATGATTACCATTGCTAAGGATAACACACTTCATTCAAGAAGACAGGTTTTAGCATACGTTACCAAAGAGGACGTTGTTAAGAAGCTTTTTGATGAAATTGCTCCGAAATATAAGGACGTAAACGGCGGTTATTGCCGCATTATTAAGACAGGCGCTCGCCGTGGTGATGCTGCTGAAATGTGCATCATCGAGCTGGTTGACACCGAGTCGAAATAATCAGGTATAAATCCGTATAAATTAACGGCAGACACGAAAGTGTTTGCCGTTTTTTCACGTTTATGCGGTTAATCAATTGTTTTCTCTTGACAGAATATAAAAATTATAATAAAATAATTTGAAATCCGTTTTCGGACTGCAAATAAAACTTTTGAGGAGCGGGGTAAATGAAAAATGTAAAAGAAATTCATGCCGTGTTGAATCGTCTTTGTAAGGCGACGGACGAGCTTTACCATAATTATGCCGCAGGAATAGGTTTGTCTGATTCCGCATTGTGGATTTTTTACGCAATTTGCGAATCTGACGGCTCATTGACGCAAAATGAGCTTTGCAGTCTTTGGTGTTATTCAAAACAGACGGTCAACTCTACTGTTAAATCACTATGCGATAAAGGATTGCTTTTTCTTGAACATATTGATGGCACAAAAACGCATAAGGCGATAAAGCTGAC
>CALBHM010000072.1 GCA_937892835.1 uncultured Ruminococcus sp.
TGCGCCGTACTTGCTCTCGAGCATCTCTCTGAAAATTCTGAAAGCAACCGCCGGCTCGGTGGTTGTGCCCGACTTTGAAATAACATTGACCGAAAAATCTCTGTCGCCGATTATCTCAACAAGCTCGTTAATTGAAGCTGAGCTAATCGTGTTGCCTGCGAAATAAATTTCCGGTGCACCGTGTCTGAGCAGATTATAGTTCTGCGACTTGATGAATTCGATCGCCGCTCTTGCTCCGAGATACGAACCGCCTATTCCGATTACTACAAGAACCTCTGAATCCTTTCTGATTTTCTCAGCCGATGCCTTGATTCTTGCGAATTCTTCCTTATCATAGTTTTCCGGAAGGCTGAGCCATCCGAGGAAGTCATTTCCTTTGCCCGTTCCGTTGTGAAGCTCATCGTGTGCGGCTTCAACCTCCGACTTGATGTCGGCATATGCGTTTTCCTTGAGGAACGGAGTTACATATTTTGTGTTTAACTTTACAGACATTATCTGTATGCCTCCGATTTTGTTTTCTTATTAGTTGGTTATATTTTACCCTATTTAACTTGTTTTTTCAAGTGGTATTTAGCATTTTTTACGCAGTTTGCATAAAAAATACACACTCAGTTCACACTAACAGTCTGCCGTGGCTTACAAATTGAGCATATCATGCGGATAAATACCGTTTTAAAGCTGAGCTTTTCGACATAATGCGGCGCAATCAGCTTGTATTCACCGAGTTTTTTGCCGTCGAGCTTAACCGTCACCGTGCCCAAGGTCTGATTTGATTCAACAGGTGCTTCGACTGCAGCGGCGAGATCAATTTCCTGAGTAATATTCTTCTGCTTACCTTTCGGGATAAAGAACTGCGAACCGCCCGAGATTTGCGGCGTGAGTATTTTCTCCTCTCCCTTGATGATATTCACGTTCGTAATCAGCGATTTATCAATCTCCGGCGTTACCGTTTCATAGTTCGCAAAGCCCCAGTTGAGCATAGCTTTTGCGCCCTCGAAGCGATCCTTGCTGTTGTCCGCACCCATCACGACGGCGATAAGACTCGTTCCGTTCCTCGTTGCCGTCGCAGAGATACAGCAGCCGGCCTTTGAGGTTGTGCCTGTCTTCAGACCTGTTGCACCCTCATAGAATCGAATGAGCTTATTTGTATTGACAAGCTCGGTCTTGCCGTCACGAAGCGAATCCATCCAAACTTTTGTGTATTGCTGAATGAACTGATGCTTCATCAGCTCCCTCGACATCAGCGCAATGTCGTATGCTGTTGTCAAATGTGTGGTGGACGTGTCATCAAGTCCCGTACAGTTGTCAAAATGAGTATTTTTCATGCCAAGCTCATGTGCACGGTCATTCATCATCGTTACAAAAGCTTCATCACTGCCTGCTATATACTCGCCGAGGGCGGTACATGCGTCGTTTGCGCTGTAAACGGCAGTTGCCTTGAGCAACTCGTCAACGGTCATTGTTTCGCCCTCTTTGAGCCAAATCTGCGAACCGCCCTTTTTTGACGCATTGGTGCTCGACGTCACCTCGTCCGTGAGCCTTATCGTGTTGGAATCTATCGCTTCGGCAACCAGCAGCATAGACATAATTTTTGTCACCGACGCAGGATAGAGCTTTTCATTCTCGTTCATTCGCATAAGCACCGTTCCGGTAGTTTGATCCATCAGAACGGCCGATTTTGCCTTGACATCAATCGGCATCGGCGAATCATTCTCCGCTGAAGCGAAAACGCTGAACAAGCCGAACGCCATAACAATACTTAATAAGATTACAGTTGCTTTTTTCATAATAAGCCTCCCTTTGCTCAACATCGACAACTTCATAAATTCTCTTGCTATTTCTTTGAGGCTATGCGTCAACTTAATAGAACCTATAAGTTGGCGGATACCTATCAGCCTCCCCTGATTGTTAGGGGAGGTGGCTTCGGCGGTTTGCGCCGAAGTCGG
>CALBHM010000073.1 GCA_937892835.1 uncultured Ruminococcus sp.
ATTTCCGAGTTTGGCATGCAGGACAGAGTGATTTTGCTCGGTAAAAAAACGAACCCTTATCCTTATTTTAAGGCGTGTGATTTTTATATTCAGCCGTCACGCTATGAGGGAAATGCCGTTACTGTTAACGAGGCTCTGATACTCGGCAAGCCGGTTGCAATAACGAACTATGCAACGGCGAAAAGTCAGATAAATGACGGAGTTGACGGCGTTATCGTTCCTCTTGACAACAGAAAGTGTGCCGAGGGTCTGATGAGGTTTGTGAACGATAAAGAGCTTCAAGAAAAGATACTCGAAAATATTAACAACACTGATTTTTCAAAATCGGATGAAATAGAAAAACTTTATAAATTAATTTAAGGAGCGGCAAATGAACAATTTCCTTGACAAAAGAATCGGAGAAGTAATCAATCAGCTTGAAAAATATATTACACCTGTCAGAATTCCGATAAACGGCTGGCTGACGACGGAGTGCGGCTACAAGAGCGGCAATGTTGTTCCGTCTCTCAATGAGGGCGAATGGCGTGAATTCGGCGAAACCGAACGTTGGGGCATGAAGCCTGAGGAACACAGATGGTTTTTTAAACATATTGAAATCCCGCAGGAGCTTAAAGGTAAGGACCTTGAGCTTTATGTTTCATCGACCGATGTTCATGACGAGGACTGGGAGCCTCAGTTCATGGTTTACCTTGACGGCAAGCTTATCCGTGGCATGGACACGAAGCACAGATATGTTAAGCTTGACGGCAGTAAGGACGGTTATGATGTCCATATTTATGCTTATTCTCAGCCGTCGGGAAAGAGAACGGATTTCTTTGCTCAGCTTTGTGAGTTTAATCGTGAGGTGGAGAAGCTTTATTATAATCTCAAAGCACCTTACAGGATTCTTTATTATACAGATGAAAGCACCAAGGAATATGCTGATGTAAGAGAATATCTCAACACGGCAATCAATCATATCAACTGGTGCGCTCCGATGTCGGAGGAATTTCTTCGCTCGATTGATGCGGCGAACGAATATCTTATGGCGGAGTTTTACGGCAAGTATTGCTGCGATAAGGATATTAAAGTCAGTGTAATCGGTCATACCCATATTGACGTTGCATGGCGTTGGACGCTCGACCAAACGAGGGAAAAGGTTCAACGTACTTTTGGCAGCGTCATCGAGATGATGAAAAAATATCCCGATTACAAGTTTATGTCAAGTCAGCCGCAGCTTTTGAAGTTTCTCAAAGAGGAAAGCCCCGAGATGTATGCCGAGGTTCAGCGGCTTGTGAAAGAGAAGCGTATCGAGCTTGAAGGCTCGATGTGGCTTGAGGCGGACTGCAATCTCACAAGCGGCGAAAGTCTTGTTAGACAGATTATTTTCGGCAAGCGTTTCTTTAAGGACGAGTTCGGCGTTGATAACAGAATAATTTGGCTGCCGGATGTTTTCGGCTACAGCGCAGCCATGCCGCAGATCATGAAAAAGAGCGGTATTGATAAATTCGTTACATCCAAAATCGGCTGGAATGAGACGAACAGAATGCCCTATGATGCGTTCATGTGGAAAGGAATCGACGGTTCGGAGGTCTTTTCATATTTCATGACTGCCAAGGAGCTTAACGATAAGGGCGAGTTTGACGGGTTCTTTTCAACATACACCCCGATGACACGGGCTTCATACATCAAGGGTACATATGACCGATTCGAGCCGAAGGAGCTTACAAACGAAGTTATGATGCCTTTCGGCCACGGAGACGGCGGCGGCGGACCGGAGACCGAGAATATTGAGCTTATAGAAAGGCTCAAATACGGTGTTGCTAATTGCCCTCAGCCGCATTGGGAATTTGCAGGTGATTTTCTCGAAAGGCTCAGAAAGAACACCGAGGGCAGTAAGAGACTACCGAAATGGGTAGGGGAGCTTTACCTTGAGTTCCACCGAGGCACATACACCTCTCAGGCAAAGAATAAGAAGAACAACAGAAAGAGCGAGTTCCTTTATCAGAATGCCGAGATGGTTTCATCAATGGCTCACAAGCTTTTCGGCGCAGAATATCCGCAGGACAAGCTTAATGAGGGCTGGGAATGTATACTTCTTAACCAGTTCCATGATATAATTCCGGGCTCATCAATCCATTCTGTTTATGAGCAATGTGATAAGGATTATGCAAAAATTGCCGCAATCGGTAACAAGGCTGAGAACGACGCATATGATACCGTAATATCAAACATTAAAACCGACGGCGGAGTGGTTGTGTTCAATCCGAATTCGTTCACGGATAACGGTTTCCTTAATTATGAGGGCAAGACATATCGTGTGAACGGAATACCGGCCAAGGGCTATAAGGTGGTTAAGCTTGACGAATATAAGTCGGCTTACAAGCTTGACGGAAAGCATCTTGAAACCTCAAATTATATCGTTGACTTCAACGATGAATATGTAATCACGAGACTCTATGATAAAATTAATGACCGTGAGGTACTTCGTGAGGGCGGCAGAGCGAACTACATTGAAGCATTTGAGGATCTTCCGTATTCCTATGACGCATGGGAGCTTTCCAATTACTATACGGAGAAGAAATATGAGATAAACGACGTTTCCTCGGTTGAATTTATTGACGAGGGCGCACGTTTCGGCTTCAATATAAAAAGAAAGTTCTACAAGTCGGAGTTCTGCCAGAAGATTTGGTTCTACGACAACAGCGCAAGAATTGACTTTGATACCCATGCCGATTGGCATCAAGAGCATATCATGGTTAAGGCGGCGTTTGATATCGACGTCAATTCAGATAAGGCAACATATGAAATTCAGTTTGGCTCCGTTGAACGTCCAACTCACAAGAACACAAGCTGGGATGCGGCGAAGTTTGAGGTTTGCGGACATAAGTATATGGATATCTCCGATTACGGCTACGGTGTAAGCCTTCTCAATGACTGCAAGTATGGCTACAATGTTGATAACGGTACAATGAAGCTTTCTCTGTTTAAGTGTGCAACTCATCCCGATCCAGACGCCGACAAGGGTGAGCATGTTTTTACATATTCATTGTTCCCTCATGCGGGCAATTACAGGGATGCCGGTACGGTTCAGCTTGCATATGAAATCAATAATCCGCTTAAGGCTTCATTAATAGATAAACAGAACGGAACGCTTCCCGAGGAGTATTCATTCGTTACCTGCGATAAGGACAACTTCATTGTTGAAACCGTTAAAAAGGCAGAAAACAGCGATGATATTATTGTTCGTGGATATGAAAGCTACAACAAGGGGACTTCCGTAACGCTTCATTTCGGTTTTGATGTTAAGGAAGCAGTCCTTTGCGATCTTCTCGAAAACGATGTTGAAAAGCTGACGGTTGAAAACAATTCGGTAAGCTTTAAAGCAAAGCCGTTTGAGATTATTACGATCAAGGTAAAATAAATGGACTTACAAAAGAGGGATAGAGTTGAGAAGATTTTTAACCGGGCTTGTTGCTTTGCTGATTGCTTTGGCAATTCTTTGCACGGCAACATTTGGCGCAAGTGCCATATCGGGTAACGGATTGTGGCGAGACAGCACAGAATGTCCGATTCTTGACGCGGACGAAGAATCGAACAGCGACCTTAGTTTTGCAATGGCTAAGGTGAAATACGATTATGATAATAATCGAATTCGACTGTTGTTCACGTTTGAGTTTGAAGAATTTTACGATGTTAATTCCTGCGGAGTTATTATGAATTTCAACGGAATGGGCAATATAAAAATGATGTATGACGGTACATCCGAATACAACAATGATATTTATTATGTTGACCCTGAAGGTCATCCGCTTTATGACGCTTCAAGCAGAAATGTTTTACTTGAGACCACCGTCGGAATCAAGAGCGGAATTCCGGATAATGTAATAATGGATCTCATCGTTATTGATACAAACGGTGTAAGATCAAATACATATGAGGTTGATATTACCGAAGAAATCGAAGATCCCGAAGATAATTCCGGAGAGGAGACCAAAAAAACATCGGCAGAGAAAACGACCAAGGAAAAGACGACGAAAGTCAAGAAGACTAAGGCTAAAAAGACCACAAAGAGAAAGACTACAAAACGTAAAACGACAAAGGCTAAAAAGACTAAAACCAAGAAGGCCAAGACCAAAAAATCCGAAGATGACGATGAGGACGATTACGACGAAGATGATTCTCAGGTTGTTATTGATTCGGATACCGACGACAATATTGAAATAAACAACAGAAGAAAAAAGCTTATGCTGGCTTTGGGTGCAGCGGCAGCGATTGTTGCCATTGCAGCCGGATGTGCGGCAGGAATAAAAAACAGGAAAAAAGATAAAGACGGAGGGCATGAAGAATGAAAAAATACGGTTTGTTAGGAAGAAAGCTTCTCCACAGTCTTTCTCCGGAAATTCACAGAGAGCTGGGAAATAACAGGTATGACCTCTTTCAGCTTGAGCCCGACGAGCTTGACGCTTTCTTTGAAAAACGGGACTTTGCCGGAATTAATGTGACTTTTCCTTACAAGAAAGATGTAATGAAATACTGTGATGTTATCACGGAATCGGCCAAGAAAATCGGCAGCGTCGACACGATTGTTGTTGACGAAGACGGCAAGCTTATCGGAGACAATTCCGAGTATTTCGGATTTTGCTTTATGATAAACAAATGCGGCATTGACGTTTCGGGCAAAAATGTTCTTGTTTTTGGAACAGGCAGCGATTCTCTGACGGTTCAGGCGGTTATCAAAGACCTCGGCGCAAAAGAGATTGTCACGGTTTCAAGGCAGGAGATTGAAGAATCCGAGGATTTTTATAATCATGATGAGGTCGATATAATCATAAATACCACCGCCAACGGAATGTACCCGAATAACGGTATGAAATTCATTGAGCTTGACCGTTTCCCGAGACTTTGCGGCGTTATGGAGCTTATCTATAACCCGAGAAGAACCCGTCTTATCTGCGATGCCGAGGACAGGGAGATCCCGAATTCCGACGGACTTTCCATGCTTGTTGCTCAGGCATATCAGACTGAAATCAAGTTTGGCAGAATTGAGCCGGACGAAGAGCTTATCAGAACGACCTACAAGACTATGAGCGACCGCAGAAAGAATATAATTCTTGTCGGTCTCCCGGGATGTGGAAAAACGACGATTGCAAAGGTTATTGCCGCTAAGCTCGGCAGGCCGTGCATTGATGTTGAGAGACTTATTTCAATGAAAGCCGGAGTTCCGCTCTCGACGGTCTATATGGCATACGGCGAGAGATATTACCGTGAGCTTGAGACAGAAACGCTCAAAAAAATTACACGCAACGGCGGACAGGTCATTGCGTGTGAAAGCGGAGCGATACTCAGCAAAGAGAATCAGTATTACATCCGCCAGAACGGATATGTTGTGTGGCTCACTCGTGAGCTGAGCGGGTTGAAGTTTGACGATGTTCCGCTGATAAGAAATTTTGAAGCACTTAAACGTCTTGATGAAGAGAGAACACCGATATATAGATTCCTTGCCGATATAAAGGTTGAGGTTACGGACAATGTTGAAAAAACCGTTTCGGAAATTATCAGCATAATGAATATTAAGCCCACAGAAAGCATATTGTACTAAAAAATATCCGTCGGAAGTCGGCGGGTATTACCGAAAAGAAAAACCCCGTTTCACGAAGAAACGGGGTTGATTTTTTGAAAATTATGCAAGACTTGCAAAGAAGTTCTTGATGATCTCAATGATAGCAGCTGCATCGAATTCCTTAAGATGTGTAAGGAGCTCCTGTACAAAAGCAAGAATAGCTTCCATTTTATTTTCCTCCTTTTTAAGTGTCAGATATTCCTATCTGCACCATTATTTTACCATAAAGAAATAATAATGTCAACAAAAAAATCAGCATCCCAAATAAGGGAGGCCGATTTTAAAATTCTGTGTTTTATAAAAGAGCTGATATGCAAATTATTCTTCTTTTTCGACAAAAGTTGAAGTTAAGAAAAGAGCGGTATAGCCTATCGCAAGGCCATAGAGAAACTCCGAAGCATAGGTGTTTCCGCTTGAAACCGAGCCCAAAAGCATAACAACGGCAAAAACAGCCGAAAAGGCTAAAAGTATTTTTTTGCCGAATTTAAGCTTTGGAAAAATATCGGAAAAGCACGTTATCCATATAATGAGAGCCGCACTGATGCCGGACAGTGAAACGAAAGGGACAAAAGCTTCGGGTGAGTCGAAATTTCCAAACTTTTCCATTGACACTTGGAGTGCTGCATAGGATGCTCTTTGAGGAATAAACGATGCCGCAAAACAGAGAATGACAGAAGCCACTGAGGATATCAATCCGATTTTAGCATGCTTCGTCATGATCATTTTTTGATAGTTGTTTTTGAAAAGAGTTGCACCGAGATATATAAACAATCCGGTCAATACGGCCGCCGCTCCTGCCATTGCATAATAGTTCTTTGCCGAGACATCACGCAAAGGGAAGAACACAGCTGCCGCCGATGAAATCATAGCTGCGGCACCGTAAACGACGGTAAGAATTTTGTTTTTGGTTCTCGTGGTTCTTGTGTGTCGGCAGAACATGAGTGTCGCAAAGCAAAATGAACACAGCACAAACGGAATAGCACTGCCGAGTGTTTCGCAAAGGCCGCCCAAGAAATTTCCGCTTTTAAAAAGCAACTGTGCAAGCTGTTTGTCAACAATTCTTGCAATGACGGCAAGCAGGGCAATAATGCCCATGCCGACAGCGTATAATTTAGTGTTTTTCATTTTTCTTCTCCGTTTTCTTGCGAAGGGGAGTCTTGTTACCTTTTTCGTCAACAATTTTAACGTTGTTAAGGTGATTTCTGAGACTTTGTTTGTATGCCTCAACATATTCCGCCCTAAGCTGTGCACGCTCGGCATGCTCCTCCTCGGTCAGCTCACGCTCTCTCGCTGTTGCCGAAAGCTCGTTTATTCTTGCAATTTTTTTATCGTCCATTGGTTGATCTCCTTCCGGCGGGGCAGACCTTCATGCAAATGCCGCAGACTGCACCCCTGCCGATATGTTGAAATTTCTTTTTCATATAAGTGCTGCATTTTTCGGGGTCGAAAAATTCTTCCCTTTCCATGCCTACAGTCCACATTTTACCACGAATAGCACCCGATGGGCAAGCCTTTTCGCACAAATCGCAGTCAATACACGGTGAAAAATATTCGTGAGATTCTGTTTCAAACGGGCAATCGGTAAAAAGCGTGCCGAGACGAACTCTCGGCCCGTATTCTTTGTGGAGAAAAAGACAATTCTTACCTATTCCGCCGAGCCCCGAAAGTGTGGCAATTTTCTTATGGGAATATCTTCCGCAATAGTTCCAGCCGTCCTTGTTCACGCTTTGAGATGCACCGATAGGAATATATTTGTATCCATGCTTTTCAAGGATAAATCCGCATTGCAAAAGTGTGCGGTCAATAAATGCGTTCACGGTTCTGTAGTGATGAAAATATGAGTGAGTCGGCTCGTCCGATATCTCGTCAATAACCGCATCCGAGAGCTTAACAACAATGCTCATTGCATAGCTTTTCTCACCGAAAGGACCGTCGTCAACACAAGTAAAGCCGACGTCGGCAACTCCGCTTTCAGATAAAAATTTTTTCAATTCTTCCTGTACTTGCATTTAATAACCTCTTCAAAAATCTATTTTTTCAAAATAC
>CALBHM010000074.1 GCA_937892835.1 uncultured Ruminococcus sp.
GAATATACAATTCTCCTCGGTCAAAAGTCTGCTTCGACGACCTACACCGTCACCTATAATGCTAACGGAGGCAGTGTTTCGCCGTCAAGTGCAAAAGTAACGGCAGGCGGTTCGGTAACTCTGCCGACACCGACAAGAACAGGTTACACCTGTCTCGGCTGGTCAACAAGCAGTTCCGCCGCAAATGCAAGCTATTCATGTGGCGAATCTTATAAACCGACTCAAAATATAACACTTTACGCCGTTTGGAAGAAAAACGCTCCGACAATGTGTACTCTCACCTATAACGCCAACGGCGGAAGCGTTTCACCGTCAAGCGCAACATTTGAAATGGGCAAAACTGTAACCTTGCCGACACCGGCAAGAAGCGGATACACCTGCCTCGGCTGGTCAACAAACAAATCGGCAAAATCGGCAGAATATGAGTGCGGAAAATCGTATACTATTCTCGGCAGTGCAACCCTTTACGCAGTATGGCAGAAAAATTCCACGGATAAAGCACAGGTTTACGGAGTAACTCTTCAAGACAGCATTTCCGTTGATTATAAAGGTACTGCAAAAATTATACCCACAATCGACAAGGATCGCAACGCGAAGTATTCTGTAAAATGGGAAAGCTCAAACAGCTCCGTTGTAAGCGTAGATAATGACGGAAACATACATGGACTTAAAAAAGGTAGTGCAAAAGTTACCTGCACCGTTACAGATTCATATGGAAACTCTTATTCCGATTCATGTAATGTTAATGTCAAATATTCAGGTGTTCAATGGGTTATTATCATCGTCCTCTTCGGTTGGATCTGGTACATCTAAATAATATCTCGGCCGCTCCGCTTGGGGCGGTCGTTTTTTGTCTTGAATTATCTAAGGTGCTACTATGGATTATAATAAAACCGATTTGGTGCGGCATCATTCCGTCTCCACTGCAGCCA
Source organism: uncultured Ruminococcus sp. (assembly GCA_937892835.1). GTDB lineage: Bacteria > Bacillota > Clostridia > Oscillospirales > Acutalibacteraceae > CAG-488. The sequence continues at coordinate 933 of CALBHM010000074.1, forward strand.
AGATAAATTTCTTCCGCCCCACATTACCGCAAAAAATCCGCAAAAATTTTCCTTATAATTCAGAAATAAATATTGACATTAAGTGTGGGCGGTGCTACAATAAGGCTAATAGTTAGCTATGGCTAACTGCATGAGTTATACATTGTTATATAATTCGATAATTCGTATAATTCAAGGAAACATACAGATGGCTTGCAAGTCATCTGTTAAATAAAATTTCGCAGTTAGCATAAGCTAACGGAATGTGAGGGATTTATGGCTATTGTTGAATTCAAAAACGTCAGCCGTATTTATCAGAGCGGCGACCATCAGCTTAAGGCATTGGATAACGTCAGCATGAAACTGGACGAGGGCAAATTCGTCGTTGTTCTCGGTCCGAGCGGCGCAGGAAAAAGCACATTGCTCAACCTTTTGGGCGGTCTTGACAGCCCGACGGACGGCAAAATCTTTGTTGAGGGCAAGGATATCTCCACCCTCTCGGACAATGAGCTTGCCGAATACAGAGCAGAAAAGGTCGGTTTTGTTTTCCAGTTCTACAACCTTGTTCCTACGCTGACCGTTCATGAAAATGTTGCGCTGGTCAAAGAGATTGCGCCTGACGCCCTCTCGGCAACCAAGATGATTGAAGAAGTCGGACTCTCCGACCATTTGAAAAATTTCCCTTCCGAGCTTTCGGGCGGTGAGCAGCAGAGAGTTTCCATTGCCCGTGCGCTTGCTAAGAATCCGAAGATTCTTCTTTGCGACGAGCCGACGGGTGCACTCGACTCCGAGACAGGCGTTATGGTGCTCAAGCTTCTTCTTAAAATGGCTCGTGACTACGGTAAAACAATCGTAATCGTTACCCACAACCAAAACATTGCCAAAATGGCAGATGTGATTGTGCGAGTTAAAAACGGAAAGATTGTTTCGCAGGAGGAACAGAATAGTCCTGCCTCTGCCGACAGCATCGACTGGTAAAGGGGTGGCGATATGTTATTCAAAAAGCTTTGGAGGACGATGGGTCTTTACCGTGCGCAGTTCATTTCGATGATCATAATGATTGCGATAGGCACGGGAATATTTGTCGGCTTCCATATGGAATGGTACAGCATTGAGGGCAACACTTCGCCATTCTTCGAAGAAACAGGCTATGCCGATTATCGAATTATCTCAGAAAAAGGCTATTCCGCAGACGATCTTAAAAAGATAGAGGACATCGACGGAGTTGACAACGCAGGCCGATATGTCAGCGTTGCTGCCGATGTTAAGGACAGAAAAGATGACTCCGTTGCACTCACGGTCACAACCAACGAAAAGGTTTCCGGCATGCTTATTATGGACGGCGACAAATACGATACCAAAAGCACCGACGGTGTGTGGCTCTCCGATAAATATGCCGACGCAAACGATTTCAAGGTCGGCGACAGCATAACTCTCGCTTACAAAGGCATTGAGATGAAGGGCGTTATAAAGGGTCTTATTAAATCCGGCGAGCAGCTTATCTGCGTTCGTGATTCAAGTCAGCTCATGCCTGACTACAACACATTCGGATTTGCCTATGTCTCCCCTGTTATGTATGAAAAAGCAATCGGCAGGGACTATTATCCGCAGATAAACGTTGTTTCGTCGATGTCCAAAAAGGACTTTACGGAGAAAGCAGATGACGCTCTCGGCAACACAGCACTTATTCTCACAAAGGATGAATCTGCTTCATATTCAAATGCTCACGGTGAGGTTGAAGAGGGACAGACAATGGGTTCGATTTTGCCGACCCTGTTCCTGCTCATTGCTATTTTGACAATGGTTACGACCATGCATCGCCTGACAGCAAAGGAAAAAACACAAATCGGCACACTCAAGGCCCTCGGCTTCAAGAACAAGCGCATTCTTAGACACTACACATCCTATGCATTCATGATAGGAATCATCGGCTCGGCAATCGGCATGGGTCTTGGATTTTTCGTTGCATGGTACATTATGAACCCAAACGGAATGATGGGAACATACTTTGACATGCCGGAGTGGAAGCTCTATGTTCCGAGCTTCTGTTACTACATCCTTGCGGCAATAATCGTAGTTCTCACACTCATTGGTTTTCTCTCTGTCAGGAAGATGCTCAAGGGTACTGCGGCGGATGCGCTCAGG
>CALBHM010000075.1 GCA_937892835.1 uncultured Ruminococcus sp.
GGAGCTCATCGACTTTTGCAGAGAAAACGGGTTGCCTGCTTCCGGCAGTAAATCGGAGCTTACGGACAGAATTGCCCACTTTCTTGACACAGGAGAGGTGTTGAAATCTTCCACGAAAAGAAAGCCGACTGTAAATACAGGTATAATAACCGAGGACACGATCATAGAGGAGAATATCGTCTGCTCCGAAAAGCACAGAGCATTTTTCCTCGGAAAAATCGGGAAAAGCTTTTCGTTCAATGTTGCGTTTCAGAAATGGCTGAAAGCAAACGCAGGAAAGACATATGCCGATGCTGTTCAGGCGTATTATTGCATCTTGAATGAGAAGAAGCACAGGAAAGCAGCTATTGACAGGCAGTTTGAGTATAACACATATATTCGTGGCTTCTTCGCAGATAATCACGGTAAGAGTTTGCAAGAAGCAATTGTGTGCTGGAATTACAAAAAGAGTATGGCGGGGCATCATCGGTATGAACGTTCAGATCTCATTGCATTAGATTTAAAAATTTCACAGAGTTGAACAGGAAGCAGGAGGGTGTTGAAATGGTACATTTGGTTTATTGTGATGACGCAGGAAAGAGGGGCGAAAAAGAGCTTGATAAAATTCTCGCAGGAACAAAAACAATGGTCGTGCGCGGTGCGGCGGGAAGAAAAATCCCTCACAGTCGTGTTTTTGCAGGGGAGCGTCTTTACTTTATGGAAAAGGGGAGTGCTTCTGTCACAGCGACTGCCGTTGTCAAGGATGTACAGAATTTTGTAAAGCTGTCTGATGAAGAGATAGCAAAAGTTTTTTCCTACAATCGGGAAAAGCTTAACCTGTCTGAAAAGCAAACAGCACGTTGGCATAAGAAATGTCTATGCCTTACGGAGTTTGAAAACGTTGAAGCAATATCACCACTCGCCTTTGATCATCAAGGCAATATGGATGATTGGCTGATCATAGAAAAGATTGAAGACGTTGTGGCGGGAACGAGCATTCCGTATAATTACGAAAAATCGAAGTTTTGACGGTGATTGAGATAATGCATTTTGAGGTTGCAACATTGGCTCGTATGTTCTGCTTTTTTGTAATTTCTCAGTTCAATTTTCGTTTCCATTTATCGTATAACTACTATCACTGTATGATGAATACGCAAAACTGCCCTGTCCGAGAGGACAGGGCGGTTAATCGTATCATACGTTATTCGTATTTATACTTTAATTACTTCTTGTCAGCGATAGCCGCCTGTGTTTCCCTTTGGGTTAGTAGGGAACTCTTTTTCGCCAATCGTATAGGTTGCCGTTTGGCGGCGTTTTCCGTTAACCTTGCACTTTATCGGATCGTTCGGATCGCAGTCAAACCGAAGATACCATTCAAACCCGTCTTTTGAGGCAACGATTTTTTCCACATACGCCTCAATGACTGCGTCCGGCACATTTTTATCGTCCCAGTTGTTATACTGCTCTAAGGCATAACGCAGCACCTCAATCTTTTCCTCATAGTTTGGAATTTCAATTTCAGGCTCATTCTTCGGCGTAAGTTCGCTTATTTGGGCGCTCAAATCGGAAATAGCTTTTTCAATCGGCTTCGTTCGGTCGTCGAATTCTTCTTTTGAAAGAACGCCTTCCACACGCATATCCATAAGATTTTCACGCTTTTTGTTTTGTCGTTCAAGCTCAGCCTGCTTTTGTTCAAGAATTTCTTCTGTATGGCTTTCTTCTTCAAGCGTAATATCATGCTCCTGCAATATAGAATTGCAAAGTTCAAGAACTTTTTCTTTGTTATGCAGAAACTCTATGAAAATGATATTTGCCTGCATTCTGAGCTTCCATTCGGGTATCATCGGAGTATCGCAAGCACCTTCCAAAGAAAGTCCTTTGTTAATTCGTGTCTGCACAGAGCCGTGCTGTGTAGTGAAATAGCAAAGATATCCGGGATTGACAACTCCGCCTTTTCTCGTCCACACTCTTTTTGAGAACTGATGACCGCAAGAGCATACAAGAAGCTTCGTCCACAAATCCTTTCTCGGCGGTGTGCCGCTTTTTCCGCTTGGGGTACTTTCACATGTGCGTCTTTTTGATTCCATAATTGTTTGCACCCTTTCATATTCTTCCACAGAGACAATAGGTTCATGAGAGCCCTTTACCTGTGTTAATTCAATTTCTCCGTAATTTTTCTTTTTCTTTTGTTTGAGATAATCGTCGACATATTCCTTATGATAGGTGATGATTCCGCAGTAAAATGTGTTTTTCAGAACATTCGATATTACCGTGCAGTGCCACTTTGTTTTGCCGGTGGCGGTAAGCATACCGCGGTGCTCCAACTCATACATAATCTTTTGCAGTCCACATCCGTCAAGGTACATATCATAAATCAACCGCACCGTTTTTGCCTGTTCGGGATCAATCAGAAATTCAACCTTCTTTTTGTTGTTTTCATCAATACTTTGTTTTCGACGATAGCCGAGAATATTGCCTGTCCCATAGAATACGCCGTTATTCATAGAAGTTTGCATACCGGCTTTTACGCGAACAGAGGTTTTGCGGCTTTCATCCTGTGCCAAAGTTGCCATTAGCGAAAGTCGAAGCTCACCGTCGCCGTCAAATGTTCTGATGCCGTCATTTATAAACAGCACTTCAACCTTGTGCTCCTTTAACATTCGGGTATATTGCAGTGTATCAACCGTATTTCTGGCAAATCGGGAAACTTCACGGGTGATGATAAGGTCAAATCTCTTTTTCTTGGCATCTTCCATCATCTGCATAAATTGAGGGCGTTTTGCAGCGGAGGTACCCGTAATACCCTTGTCCACATACCAGTCCACCACATGCCAATGCTTGTTCATTTCCAAAATCGGTTTGTACCAGTCAAGCTGATTTTCCAGTGCATTTATTTGCGCCTCGTGTTCAGTTGAAACACGGGCATAAATGACCACATTGCGGTCACGCGTTTCCATATTAAACATTACCGTTCTCCTTTCCGTAAGTGATGAATTTTGAAACATCCACAATATCCGCATAGTCTTTTAATATGCTTTTAAAAGCCGCTTTGCTGATAAGCCCGTCCTTGCAAAGCTG
>CALBHM010000076.1 GCA_937892835.1 uncultured Ruminococcus sp.
TATCTTGGAAAAACGCTTAAGATTCTCTATGTTTCGGGTGAGGAGTCGGCGCATCAGATCAAGCTCAGAGCGGACAGGCTCGGCGTTAATACGGAGAATCTTTTTGTTCTCTGTGAGACAGACGTTCAAATCGTGGCAGAGCATATGAGAGCTTCGAAGCCCGACCTTGTTATTATCGACTCGATTCAGACGATGAATGTCTCGGAGCTGAATTCCTCTCTTGGCAGCGTTGCACAGGTCAGGGAGTGTACAAACTGTCTTATGCAGACCTCAAAAAGCCTTAATATTCCGACGATAGTTGTCGGCCACGTCAACAAGGACGGCAATATTGCTGGTCCGAAGGTGCTTGAGCATATTGTTGATGCAGTGCTTTATTTTGAGGGCGAAAGACATCTTTCCTATAGAATTTTGCGTGCTGTTAAGAACAGATACGGTTCAACGAATGAAATCGGTGTTTTTGAGATGAAGGACAATGGCCTGAGCGAGGTCGAGAACCCGTCCGAGATGATGATTTCCGGCAGACCGAAGAACACATCGGGTTCGTGTGTTGCCTGTCTTATGGAAGGCTCACGTCCGATTCTTGCCGAGGTTCAGGCACTTGTCAGTGCGTCCGGCTACGGAAATCCGAGACGAATGACGAACGGCTTTGACTATAACAGGCTTGCAATGCTTGCTGCCGTTCTTGAAAAAAGAGCAGGCTTTTTTCTTAGCAACTGCGATATTTATATCAATGTTGTCGGCGGACTGAAGCTGGACGAGCCGGCGTCCGACCTTTCGGTTGCACTTGCGCTCATATCGAGCCTTAAGGACACTCCGATTAGAGATGATGTTATCGCTTTTGGCGAGATAGGTCTCGGCGGTGAAATTCGCTCAATCGGCAGCTGCGAACAGCGAATCAAAGAAGCGGCAAGGCTCGGCTTCAACCGTTGCATTGTGCCTTATCACAACTATAAAAATCTGAACTCAAATATTAAATCGCTCGTCGAGATCGTACCTGCCAGAACGATCAGAGCGGCATTTGATTCGGCGATATAATTTTTCTGCCTCTCCTAATTAAAGGGGAGGCGGTTTTTTGAGTGAAGAGAGAAAAGAGAAGAGTGAAGAGAAGCGGTGGCTTTCAGTTGCAAAGCATTAGAAGATAATTTCATCAGACTTTCTCGGTGCGGCGAAGTTCGATAAAGGCACATTTCGTAGGGGTCGATGACCACATCGACCCAGAGGTCAGCAGACGTTTACGAACACAGGGGAGGCAAGGAAGATTTCTGCTACTAAAACAATTTTTTCAGACTTTTAAGGTGCTTTTATATAATTTTTTTCAAAAATTGTTTTAAAATGCGAAATGCTTTTAAAATCTGACATATTTACTATGAAAACAAAGAGAAAACAGCAATTCAAAAAGCGGTTTTCTGACATATTTGTTTTGTAGTCAAGTAAATAAGAGATATTTAAGTGTTATTTAAACATTTCATTATCTTTTATAGAAAAACTCTTGACAAAAACTACCAAAAAGTATTAAAATCACATTATGGTACTTTTATTCACATTTTAAGTGCCAAATTTGAGAAGGAGATGTTTTTATGAAGAAATTTATGTCAGCTATCCTTGCTGTAATTATGATGTTCAGCATTGCTATGCCCGTATTTGCAGCAGAAGAAACAACTAAGAGTGTAGATAATACATTCGATAACTTTGAACCGGCTCCCGGAACAAAAGCTCCGGATAATTGGTACGACCCGTATTGTTATGAGGCGGACGGTAGAATCAATAAATATTGTTTGAATGTTGGATATAATTCAGCAGCAGCTTATTATTGTCCAGAATATAAAAGAATTTTTACTGTTGCAAGTATGGGTAGAACTATCAATCCGGAGGTTAATCGTGGATTTACAACTTACGACCCCTATGAAGTATTTTGTACAAATTTCCCGATAGAGCCAGAAACTGGAACAACTGAAATTAGATATATTGATTTTTCCCAGTGGTATTGTCCATATTGCGGAAGGTATGAAACAGCTCCATATGATGGGGTTCAATATAAAGCCGAATCGGCATATTATACACATCTCGGCATAAACAATGTTGTATACGGATATCAGTGTGACCAGTGCAATGTATTTGTTGCTGTTGATAATCTTGCGAACAATCCTTATAGCATTAATCCTCTTTGCTTTCCTGATAAATACAGTAATGTTTTAGCCGGTTGCAAAGACGATGTTAATATAAATGATGTTAAATTGTATCGTTTTCTTGATAAAGAACAACGAAATGCTGAATATTCCTTTATCTTTAAAGAAACAGAGTCCGATTTTGGAGATGGTAAGGATGTTAAAGTTGAAGACTTAAAAACAAATAGTGCCGGAGCTTATTGCAAATGGGAAAGTCCTGACAATCCGAATTATATAGCTGACGAAGATAAGCCTGGCGATGAAAAGCCTGCAAAGAAGTCTTTCTGGGATAAACTTCTTGATTTCTTTAATAAGATAGCTGCTTTCTTTGCAAAGATAGGCGCATGGTTTAAGAAGTTGTTTAAGTAATCAAAAGTAAATAACACTATAAGAGCTACGATTTCGGTCGTAGTTCTTTTCTTTTGTCTTAAGATGTCTTCCAAGGTGCGATGTGGTCATCGCACACTACGACGAGTTGAGAAAAAAGAACGAAAGCCATTAATGACTCTCGTTCTCATTGTATTATTGCAATTTTTTCCATTCACCGACTGCCAATTGGTCACAGCGTTCGTTTTCGGGGTGGGAGGCGTGACCCTTGACCCACACAACGCTGACCTTGTGGATATCGCAGAGCTTCAAAAGCTCATCCCACAGGTCGGGATTGAGCGCAGGCTTGTTGTCGCTCTTTTTCCAGCCCCTTGCTTTCCAGCCTTTTGCCCAGCCTTTTGAAAGGCCGTCGGCAACATATTTTGAATCGGTAGTCAGCGTGACCTCGCACGGCTCTTTGAGTAGCTTTAAGGCTTCGATTACGCCTGTAAGTTCCATTCGATTGTTTGTCGTGTCTTTTTCTCCGCCGCAGATCTCTTTCTCGGTGCCTTTATACCTGAGAATTGCGCCCCAGCCGCCGGGACCGGGATTGCCGGAGCATGCGCCGTCCGTAAAAATTTCTACCTGTTTCATTACTTCACCTCATGTGAATTATTCTATCATAAGACGGATAAAAAAACAATATTTATTTGTTCAACCTGAGTTGTTTATGAAATTGTGATTTAACCCATAATAATTAGCGTAAATCATTGACTTTTGACGCAAAAAATAGTATCATAAATTAGTTAGATTGGGTAATTATGTTATTTCAATTTTTATCCTTTATTTATTCTTTGTCTATAATGTGGTTTACATAAAAATTTTTTAGAATAGGAGTTAGTTTATTTAATGCCGAAAAATGAAAAAGCTGACAAGAGTCAGAAGCCTGCAGCAAAAAATAAGCAGGTAAAACGTGGCGTAAAGCAGCCCTCAAAGACTGCAAAAACGCCGAAAACCAAATCGGCGAAGAGCGAAAAAGCGAAAACTGCCAAATCAAATACGAAAAACGCTCAACAGGCCGAAAAGAAAAGGACAAATCAAAAAAGAACAAATAAGAAAAATTTCGGAGCAAATTCAAAGAAGAAGCAAACAAAGAGGAAACCCGTTAAATCCGTTAAAATCGGATTCCTCGGCGGACTCAACGAGATCGGAAAGAACATCACGGTTTATGAATTCGAAAACGACATCATAATCGTTGATTGCGGTCTTGCCTTCCCGGAGGCTGATATGCTCGGAGTTGACCTTGTTATTCCCGATTTCACCTATCTTGAGGAGAACCGTGAGAAAATCAAGGGTATCGTCATAACCCACGGTCACGAAGATCACATCGGCGCACTTGCCTATCTTCTTCAAAAAATCAACATTCCGGTTTACGGAACAAGGTTGACTATGGGTCTTGTTGAGGGCAAGCTTGAGGAGCATAAGCTCCTTGACGGTGCAAAGCTCAATGTTATCAAGCCCGGCGACACGATAAAGCTCGGCAAATTTGACATTGAGGCGATTCATGTTAACCATTCGATTCCCGATGCGCTTGCATTTGCAATAAAATGCGAGGCCGGAGTTATCGTTCAGATGGGCGACTTCAAGATTGACAGCACGCCTATTGACGGCGGAATGATTGATATCAACCGCTTTGCCGAGCTTGGCAGCGATGGTGTTCTTTGTATGCTTTCCGATTCGACGAATGCCGAAAGAAAGGGCTATACCGAATCCGAACGTGCCGTCGGCGCATCGCTGAGAACACTTTTTGAGCAGGCGGGCAAGAGACGTATTATAATCGCCACCTTCGCTTCAAACGTTCATCGTGTTCAGCAGATTATCGACCAGGCGGAGTCGCTCGGACGTAAGGTTGCTCTCTCGGGCAGAAGCCTTGAAAACGTTGTTGAAATTGGCTCAAGGCTCGGCTATCTTAACGTCAAGGAGGGCGAGCTGGTCAGTATTGACATGATCAATAAGTACCCTGACGACAAGATGGTTATCATCACAACCGGAAGCCAGGGCGAGCCTATGTCGGCACTTTCGAGAATGGCTTTT
>CALBHM010000077.1 GCA_937892835.1 uncultured Ruminococcus sp.
GTCCGGAACGGCAACCACGCCGACGTTCGGCTCAATCGTGCAGAACGGATAGTTTGCTGACTGTGCGCCTGCGTTTGTGATTGCATTGAAAAGTGTGCTCTTGCCGACATTCGGCAAGCCTACTATACCTAACTTCATAATATTACTTCCTTCATTTCATACTGCATTATATTATAAAGTAAAACTTCGAAAATTTCAACATGTTTATGATTTATTTCCATCCATAGAAATAAATATTGTATTGCTATGCAAAATGTGGTATTATTTAACCGATAGATATTTAAAAAATAGGGGGGTTACGAAATGTACAAGTTTGAACCTTTTATAAAATATGAATACAACGGCCGCATTTACGAAAACAGCAAGTTGGAATGTGACAACTACAAGCTGGAGCTTTCAATCAATGACGAGGGTATACAGTGTACACTTGCTCCGAATGTTAAAATGAAGCTGATTGAATTCAGCATTTCGGCTATCAAGAAGTTTGCCGAAAACGAGCTTTTCTTTGCCAACGGCTATCAGTCCTGGACAACGTCGAGAGAGTTCGGTAAGGACGATACACTTGAGGGCATTTCAAAGCTTGCCGGCTTTACCGAAAAAACTAAGGCTCTTTCGGAGATTTCGGGCGACTACAGCTTTGCACAGTACGGTAAAAAAGGCGTTTTTCATTCCTATACATACACTTATTTCCGTGTCGGAGACAGGGTTGAGCTTTTCGGCTCATGCGATGAGAAGTACGGCTACACGGTTTTTTCGGTCAACTATGAATTCAACAAGTTCATGATTTCTAAGGACGTTGAGGGACTTGAAACCGACGACGAAATAATACTTTTGGATGTGGTCAGTTTCAATGGCGAATATAATGAGGTATTTGACAAATATTTTGGCTCTATGAATCTCAGAAAGCCTAAGGTAGATCATCTTTCAGGCTACACTTCATGGTATAACTATTTTCAAAAGATAAATGAAAAAATAATTCTGCGTGACCTTGACGGACTTGACCGTGCAAAGGACAGCGTTTCAATATTTCAGATTGATGACGGCTACGAAAGCAAGGTTGGCGACTGGCTCGTTCCCGATTACAGGAAGTTCCCAAACGGCATGAAGCCGATTGCTGATGCGATTCACGCAAAGGGCTATCTTGCAGGCATTTGGATTGCTCCTTTCTCGGCGCAAAAAAGCTCAATTATAGCAAAGGATCATCCTGAGTGGCTTATCAAAGATAATGCTACGGGTAAGCCTTTGCTCGGCTGTGTGGGCTGGGGCGGCGCATATACGCTTGATATTTACAACGGAGAAGCAAGAGAATATATTCGTAATTTCTTCAATGTTATTCTCAATGACTGGGGCTTTGACATGGTTAAGCTCGATTTTCTCTATTCAGAGGCAATGCAGCCGAGAAACGGAAAATCAAGAGGTCAGATCATGTGTGAGGCAATGGATTTTCTGCGTGAATGTGTCGGCGAGGATAAGCTGATACTCGGATGCGGAGTTCCGCTCGGTCCGTCGTTCGGCGTTGTGGACGCTTGCAGAATAAGCTGCGATGTCGACCTCAAATATTCACCGAAGTATTATAACAAAATGGGAATAAATCTTGAGCTTCCCTCGGCGCAGAATGCAATAACCAATTCTGTTTTTCGCCGCCATCTCAACGGCAGAGTTTTCTGCAATGATCCCGATGTTTTCTTCCTGAGGGAAAAGAATCTCACATTTACAAGGGAGCAAAAGCTGCTTCTCGGCAAGATCAATAATCTTTGCGGTGACGTGCTTTTCGTTTCGGACAATGCAGGGGATTACAGCGACGAGGACATTGAACTTTTGAAAAAATTCTTCAAGAAAAACGAAAGCGTTATCACCTCGGCAGGATTCAAGAATGAAAATGAAATTCAAATATGTTACACCGAAGGCGAGAAGAAAAAGACACTTGAATTCAATCTCGCAACGGGAAAAAGCAATGTTGAAAAGCTGATATAAAAGGAGCAAACATGAAAAGAATCGCAAAATTTCACAAAGTAAGCTATGAGCAGTTTTTTGAAAGCTGCAAGGAAGATTTCGTCGAGAGCGAGATAAAGAAAATGTACGAGGATATCAAGCTCCCTGTTCGTGCAACGGCAGGCTCGGCAGGCTATGATATTTTCGCCCCGTTCGGTTTTTCGCTTGGCCCTTCCGGGACAATAAAAATTCCGACCGGCATTTGCTGCGAAATTGACGAGGGTTGGGTGCTGAAAATTTATCCGAGAAGCGGATTAGGTTTCAAATATCGTTTACAGCTCAACAATACCGTCGGCATAATAGACAGCGACTATTTTTATTCCGACAATGAGGGCCATATATTTATAAAAATAACAAATGACTCCAACGAGAATAAGACCGTTGAAGTCAAAAAGGGTACAGGATTTGCTCAGGGCATTTTCGTTGAATACGGAATAACGGTGGACGACGAAGCGACGGGAATTCGCAACGGCGGCTTCGGAAGCACAACAAAATAAAAAATTATAAATAACAAATAATAAGGCCGGCACATTTATGTAACAATAAGTGTGTCGGCTTTTTTATTTTATTCGGCATCCTTCCAGTCGAATTTTGTCAATTTTCCTGCGCAAAGGAGATTGGGATAATCCCATTGTCTGAGAACTTCGTATACGGCGATTGCGACCGAGTTAGAAAGATTTAGGCTTCTTGCGGCCGAATCGTTTATCATCGGAATTCGCACGCATTCATCCGGATGCTTGAAAAGAAGCTCCTCCGGCAAGCCCTTGGTTTCCTTACCGAAGAAAAGATAAACATTGTCGCTGTATTCAACGTCGACATAGCGGTTCTGCGCTTTTGTTGTGAAGAAACGATATTCTCCGTTCGGATTTTTTTCGAAAAAATCATCCAGATTTTTATAATATGTTATATCGAGCAGGTGCCAGTAATCAAGCCCTGCTCTTTTTAATTTTTTATCGTCGGGTGTGAAGCCCATAGGCTCAATTATATGAAGCCGTGTTCCTGTTGCGGCACAGGTTCGTGCAATGTTGCCGGTATTCTGCGGAATTTCGGGTTCAACAAGAACAATATTTAAAACTGCCATTTTCAATTCCTTCTAACATGTAAATTATTCAACGGATTTAATGAGATTTTTAATCTCTGGTTCAAAGCAAAGGCCGTATTTCCTGTCCGTGCCTGCTTCAAGAGTCGATTCAACGCATTTGCAAGTAAAGCCCATTGCGATTTGAACGGCGTCGGCAAAAGCTTTTCCGTTCATAACTGCCGCCGCCAATGCCGATGCAAAAACATCTCCTGTGCCCGGAAAACGTCCCTCGGTTTTCGGCGTGAAGAACATATTCGCTTTGCCCATAAGGCTGTCATAAACGGCGCAGCCGATTTGTCCGTCGCCGAAGTCGACACCTGTTATAACTATTCTTGCAGCTGTGAGATTTCGCAGAGAAATAAGCAGCTCCTTGATAAAATTCATGTCGTAATTCTCGGCTATTTCCGTTCCCGTGAGCATACATGCCTCGGTCACATTTGGAACAATAATATCGGCAAGCGAACAGAGAAAACGCATTTCGGAAATGAATGAATCGTCAATTCCTTTGTAAAAAACGCCGTTGTCACCCATGACTGGGTCGGCAATATACAACGTGTCGCTCTTTTTAAAGTCAAGCAAAAATCTTTTGACGCTTTCCGCCTGCTTGCGGCTTGCAAGATAGCCGCTGTAGATGCAGTCAAATCTTTCGCCTAAACTTTTCCAGTGATTGGAAATTTTTTCAATGTTATCGGTAAGATCTTCTTTAACGAATCCTTCAAACTCAGTATGTGCGGAAAAAATTCCCGTAGGCAGCGGAACGCTTTCGATTCCGCAGGCGGAAATAATCGGCATTGCAGCAGTTATCGAGCATCTGCCGAGACAGGACATATCATTTATGAGGACAGCTCTTGTTTGCTTTTTCATTTTCAATAGAATCAGCTCCGAAAAATTCTTTCCAAGATTATAACATAATACTTCGGAATAATCAATTCATAAGGAGATAAAATAATTATGAAACACTGATTATTCAGCGGTTATTAAACAACAAAACGGAGGTCAGATTATGAAAAATTCAGGTTCTTCAATCGCCAAGGGAATAGGCGTCGGCATGCTTGTCGGCGGTGCAATGACAATCATCGGTTCTTCGATGATGAACAGCAAAAAGGCGAATTACAAGAAGATGGCAAAAAAGGCTATCAAATCGGCAGAATCCTTTATGGATTCCATGATGTAACAAAAAACAACACAAACGACCCCACGGCGGAATGTCTGCCGTGGGGTTTGTGCGTTTTATTTCAAAAAATTTTATTCATTTAGTTTTATTTATTATCGTTTTTACGAGCTTTATGATATCATTTATTATAAGTCTGATTTTGTCGAAAAATGTCGAATGATTCTCAATCGTCAATTCGGGCAAAATGTTTTTACCGTCAAAAATTGTAAATCTCGGATATTCCTCAAAGGTTTCAACTGTAGCCTGACCGTCATATTTCATGAATTTGCGAATCATATTCTTTAATGCCGCATCATCACTGCCATGCTTCATGTTTTTCACAAACCATGTCTGTTCCGGGAAAAGACAAGTCGAAGCATCAACGGTTTTGTCGGGTGAGATGTATTTTGCATCAGATGTTATGTTGTCAAGCGTCTTGCCGTATTCGCTTGCCGTTGCGCCGAATGAGGCATATTTAACGTCAATGATTCCGTCGCCGAGATTGCTTGCTGAGGGAGTCATCGGGAGCGAGGAGTAGCCGTAACGTGTGATTACATAAACATTGCAATTCTCGTCTACCTTTTTCAGTGTTTCAGTCTTTTTGCAGCGGACAAGGGTGTTATAATTTTCGATTTTCGCTTTCAGTGCGGAATAATCGGTATCCGAATCGCCGTAGATTTTGTTGAAAACGAAATCAATCGCTTCGTCAAGATACTCGTCGGGAACCATTGCCCAAACTGCAAGCCAGCCGCCGAACAGAGGAACGATTGACTGTGAGCAAACATCTTTTTGAATTTTTTCGCTCAATCCGTTTAATCCCTTTGTGATGATATCCATCAATCCCGTATCATGAACGGCTTTGATTGCTGCATTGATAAGGTGTTCATACTCATTGCCTTGAAAAGCATAAAAGAGATAATTTTGAAGTGCATCACCGCCGAAGGTTAATTGACCGGTCATCAATTCACCTGTGTAGGTCTCGCCGTAAACTGCCGTTGAATTGAAAACAACCGTTTTAACTTTATCGCAGCCGTAAATTGAGAAATATGCTGTTGCAACAACACCGCCGAAGCTGTGGCAGGTAAGCGCAACCTGGTCACAGCCCGAAGCTTCAAGAACG
>CALBHM010000078.1 GCA_937892835.1 uncultured Ruminococcus sp.
GCAAAGCTGCTTATTTTCGATGAGCCGACAAGCGGACTTGACCCTGTTTCCCGTGACGATATCTGCACCCTTTTCAAAAGCCTTGTCAAAAGCGGCGAACGTGCGATTTTCTTTTCGACGCACATCATTTCGGACATTGAAAAGTGTGCAACGCACGTTACATATATTCACAATGGTGAAATTGCGGAATCGACGTCGGTTGAAAATATGCTGAATAAATATTCTTATCTTAAAGAGGACGGCAACCCGACGCTTGAGGATATTATAGTCAGCCTGGAAAGGACGGATTACGATGACAAAATATTTGATTAAAAAAGAATTTTTGCTCACGGCGCATCCGATGACATATGTGTTCGCATTTTTCGGAATAATGCTGATGATTCCGAGCTATATTTATTATGTGGCGTTTTTTTATGTTACACTCGGTATCTTCTTCGCCTTTATGAACGGACGTGAAAACAAGGATACATATTTCGATGCGATTTTGCCGGTTTCAAAAAAGGACAGCGTGAAAGCTAAGGTTGCTTTTGTGTGGATAGTTGAAAGTGTGTCGGTTGTTTTTGCGATTCCGTTTGCAATTCTCAGTCAAAAGCTCAATCCGAACGGTTCGAATCTCGCCGGGATCGAAGCTAATGTAGCCTTCTTCGGCTTATCGCTTGTAATGCTTGCGCTGTTCAATTCGGTTTTCCTCAATGAGTATTTCAAGACGGCATACAAGGTTGGCAAAGCGTTCATTTTCGGCTCAATCGCTGTCACTGTTTTTGTCGGATTGGCGGAAACTGCCGACCATCTGCCGGTAATCGGAGATTATCTTGAGGGCACACACGGTCAGCTTGTTCAGCTGCCGCTGCTCTTTGTCGGAATTGCTGTATTTGCGGTATCGTTTTTTGTTACAAACATACAATGTGCAAAAAAATTCGAAAAAGTTGATTTATAGTAAAAAAACTCTTGATTTTTGCGTCATGTTGTGTTATTATGTGAAAAATTAAACATGCGGATCGAAAGATCCACCAATGGTAGAGGCGCATCGAGCTATCAGTAGCAGGTACTATTAAAGGTCTTAGCAGGGCTTACGGTATCGGTGAAAGGAGCCGTTGCCGAAGGCAGCCGAGGCTAAAGGCTGTGCTGGTATGTCGGAATAAGATCCGCCGTACTGTCGCTTATTTTGCGGAGAGCTATCTTTAAACTTTGATGTTCAAAGGAACATCGGAGCAGTTTGAACTATAAAGGTAGCCGAAGCGTTCGGTTACCTTTTATTTTTTGCGAAAAATATGCGTACCATGAGAGATAATAACATAAGGAGTGTTTGAAATGACAGAAAACAGCATTTTCAGAGGAGCGGCAACAGCGCTCATCACACCGCTCACAGCGGACGGAGTTGATTACGAAAACTTCGGCAGACTTATTGACTGGCAGATTGAATCGGGCATTGACGGCCTTGTAATCTGCGGAACCTCGGGCGAGGGTTCAACTCTCAGCGACAAGGAGCACAGAGAAGCTCTTGACTTTGCAATTCAGAGAGCAGACGGCAGAGTTCCGATGATTGCAGGCACAGGTTCAAACGATATCGCTTACGGTATTGACCTTACAAAGTTTGCATGCGAGATCGGCTATGATGCGGTTCTTGTGGTTACTCCCTATTATAATAAGGCAACGCAGAACGGACTTATCAAGTCATATATGACAACTGCCGATGCAAGCTCAAAGCCTTGTATTCTTTACAACGTTCCGTCAAGAACAGGCGTAAATATTGAGCCGGCAACCTATGATATACTTGCAGATCACCCGATGATTCAGGGTATCAAGGAAGCTAACGGCAACATTGCAAAGATTGTTGAGACCATGTCGATCGTTGGTGACAGACTTGATCTCTATTCTGGCAATGACGATGAAATCGTTCCGCTTCTTTCAGTCGGCGGTTCAGGCGTTATTTCCGTTCTTTCCAATGTTTTCCCGAAGGAAACATCGCTTATGTGTAAGAAGTTCTTTGACGGCGACACCAAGGGTGCGCTTGAGCTTCAGTTCAAGTATTTCAAGCTTATTAAGGCTCTCTTCTCAGAGGTTAACCCGATTCCCGTTAAGGCTGCAATGGCTGCAATGGGCTTCTGCGAGGATTATCTCAGACTTCCGCTTACTCCGATGGAGGATGCACACAAGGAAGTTCTTCTTCAGTGCATGAGAGAGCAGGGACTTAACGTATGATTAAGGTATTGATTAACGGTGCCTGCGGCAGAATGGGCTGCGAGGTCGAAAAGCTTGTTGAGGCGGCGGATGATTTAAAGGTTGCCGCTAAGGTTGACAAGATGGCCGACAAGAGCGGCTGCTACAGTGATATCAATGATTTTGACGGCGAGGCCGATGTTATAATCGACTTTTCCAACCACCTCGGCACGGCGGAGCTTCTTGATTATGCGGTTAAGAAGAATATCCCGACGGTTATTGCAACCACGGGTCATACCGATGAGGAGCTTGAAATTATCAACGAGGCGGCGAAGAAAATCCCGGTTTTTCATTCGGCGAATATGTCGCTCGGTGTTGCGCTTCTTGTTGAGCTTGCAAAGCGTGCGGCAGAGGTTATGCCCGATGCCGATATTGAGATCGTCGAAACCCACCATAACAGAAAGCTTGACGCTCCGAGCGGAACGGCTCTTATGATTGCAAAGGAGCTGAAAAAGGTTCGCCAAAAGGCAAAACTTGTCCTCGGTAGGTCGGGTAACGGCAAGCGTGAACCCGATGAAATCGGTATCAGCGCAGTCAGACGAGGAAACATAGTCGGAATTCATGAGGTCTATGTTTCGACCGACAGCCAGACGATAACCCTCAAGCATGAGGCTCACTCAAGGGCGCTCTTTGCCGAGGGCGGAATTTCGGCGGCGAGATTTATTCTCGGCAAGTCGGCAGGACTTTACGATATGAACAGTATTGTTACAGAATAATTATTCCGTGAGAAAGGATAATATATTATGATAAGAATTGGTATTGCAGGTTACGGCAACCTCGGCAGAGGAGTTGAAGCGGCGGTTAAGAATTCCGACGATATGGAGCTTGTGGCCGTTTTCACTCGCAGAGACCCCGAGAGCGTTAAGATAAAGACAGAGAAAGCAGGCGTTTACGGCTTCGATAAGATAGCGGATTTCAAGGATAAAATCGACGTTATCGTGAACTGCGGCGGCAGTGCGACCGACCTTCCGAAAACAACTCCGATGATCGCCGAGATTTTCAGCGTTATCGACAGCTTCGACACACACGCAAGGATTCCCGAGCATTTTGCCAATGTTGACGCAAAGGCGAAGGCAGGCAACAATATTGCGATTATTTCCGTCGGCTGGGATCCGGGTCTTTTCTCCCTCAACCGACTTTACATGAATGCTGTTCTCCCGAACGGCAAGGACTATACCTTCTGGGGCAGAGGAGTGAGCCAGGGCCACTCGGACGCTATACGCAGAATTGACGGCGTTGTTGACGCAAGGCAGTATACCGTTCCCGTTGAGAGCGCAGTCGAAAGAGTAAGAAACGGCGAGAATCCCGAGCTTACAACAAGAGAAAAGCACACAAGAGAATGCTATGTCGTTGTTGAAGAGGGCGCAGACAAGGCAAGAATTGAGAATGAAATCAAGACTATGCCGAACTATTTCTCGGATTACGACACAACGGTTAATTTCATCTCACTTGAAGAGCTGAAAGCCAACCACAGCGGAATTCCGCACGGCGGCAGCGTTATCAGAAGCGGCTGCACAGGCTTCGATCTCGGCACAAAGCATACTATAGAGTATAGCCTCAAGCTCGAGTCAAATCCCGAATTCACCGGAAGCGTTCTTGCCGCTTATGCAAGAGCCGCTTATAAGCTCAAAGCAAATGGCGAATCGGGCTGCCGCACGGTATTCGATATCGCTCCGGCACTTCTTGTTGATATGGACGGCGACGAAATCAGAGCGCACATGCTTTGATTTATACATG
>CALBHM010000079.1 GCA_937892835.1 uncultured Ruminococcus sp.
CGGAGCGTCCGTGCGGATCGTGCCGAGCGTGTGGCTGAGCATTGCGCTGTCCTTGGAATTGACGAGCTTTTCACGAAGCTTGTCCTTTATGTCAATAGTGTCGATATTGTTGTAGATATTTTCAACCGAGCCGAAACGCTGAATCAAATCACCTGCGGTTTTAGGGCCTACTCCGGCAACGCCCGGAATATTATCGGAGCTGTCGCCCTGGAGTGCCTTTATTTCAATCATCTGCCACGGCTCAACGCCGTAATCCTCTTTGATTTTTGCCTTGTCATAGGGAACGGTCTGCGTTCTGCCCATCTTGGTTGAGGCGAGAAGAACCGTCGTTGTGTCGCTGACAAGCTGAAGGCTGTCACGGTCTCCCGTTGCAATGAAGCATTTGTCGCCGTCCTTCATCTGAACGGAGAGCGTGCCGAGAATATCGTCGGCTTCCCAGCCTGCTTTTTCGACAACCTTGTAGCCCATGAGGGTCAAAAGCTCCTTGAGAACCGGCATCTGCTGTTTAAGCTCCTCGGGCATGGCGTGACGGCCTGCCTTGTATTCGGAATACATTTCGTGGCGGAAGGTCGGCTTCTTGACGTCGAAAGCAACGGCAACCCTGTCGGGCTGACAATCGTCGAGAAGCTTATGAAAAATATTCATGAAGCCGTAAATTCCGTTGGTGTATTTGCCGTCCTTGGTGCTCAGAAGCTTTATTCCGTAAAAAGCACGGTTGATTATGCTGTTGCCGTCAATAACAAGAAGTCGCATTTTATTTCACCTTACTTAATTTAGCGTTGATTTTGTCACGGTCGGGAGTGACGTTGACCGAGTAGTAAACATGGTATATAACCTTGCCGTAGGGCGCACCCTGCGGCTTTTTGAGATTCTTAACATATGTGTAGTCAACGGGCACAAGCTTTGCGTCACGAGCCTTTGAATGGTAGGCGGCGATCTCGGCCGCTTCAACTATCGCCTCGTCGCTTATCTCCCTGTTGTCGCTGACGATTATAACGTGAGAGCCGGGAATTTTCTGCGTGTGAAGCCACATATCATTCTTTGCGGCCGTTTTAAGCGAAAGCTTGTCGTTCTGCACGTTGTTTCTGCCGACGAGAACTCGGAATCCGTCAGTTGTTCTGTATTCAATCGGAGGGAGCGTTTTTGATGATTTTTTATCCGTTCCACGCTTTTTCTTGACGTAACCGCCGAGTGAAAGCTCGTTGCGAATCTCATCAATTTCGGCCTGTGTATCGGCTCTTTCAAGCGAATCGGCAACCGTTTCAAGGTAAGCCAGCTCTTGCTTGCTCTCTTCAATGAAGCCTGTCAAAAGCTGTTCGGCGGTCTTTGCCTTGCGATATTCCTTGAAATATTTTTGTGCGTTCTGTGCAGGGGATTTTGACGGATCTGCCTTAATTCTTATCGGTTTGTTTTCGTCATAATAATTCTCAAGATCATAGAAAAGCGCACCTTTTTCGAGTCTGTAAAGGTTTGCGTTGATAAGCTCGGCATTGATTCTT
>CALBHM010000080.1 GCA_937892835.1 uncultured Ruminococcus sp.
CGCTATATTCATTATCTGCATATTTGAAAATTTTGATAATCCAACTTGTACTGTCTTCAACATAGTCATGGTCAAATGAAACATAAAGCTTTCCAGCCGAAGAAGCAGTAATTTTATAAAAATCTTGATCGCTTCCGCTATTCATTGTTCCCGAATACACATTGTTAAGAACGATTGAACTTGCAGTTTGATATGAATTGTTCAACTCCTGTTCGGCAAAATTTGTTGCAGTAAATTTTGTTGACAAGCGATACTCAATTCCGGTTGGCTTATAAAATCCGCAATATACACGAACATAGTATGTGCCGTTCGCAACAGTACCGACAAATGGTAATGCATAATTTCCGGAGCTCTTTGCACTAACTTCTACACTGCTAAGTTCGCTATATTCATTATCTGCATATTTGAAAATTTTGATAATCCAACTTGTACTGTCCTCAACATAATCATGATCAAAAGAAATATATAACTTTCCTGTTGATGAAGTTGTTATTTTAAAGAAATCCTCATCTGAACTGTTGTTCATTTTTCCCTTAACGGTGTTCCCGGGGGCTAATGTGTTTGCTTTTGCATAACTGTTATTGTCTTCGCTTTCGTTTACGGTTGCTGCGCTTGCCATCATCGGAACAGATGAAATAAGCAAGAGCATTACTAATAAAATTGACACAATTTTTTTCATTACGAAAATTTCCTCCTTAAAATGTTTTGATTGACCTGATACGAGAATAAAAAAATTCACCTCTTCCCTAATGATTAATATAAAAACTTTCCCTTTTTGAGAGAACAGAAAAGTAAATTTACATCTTTTCTTGTTCCAAAAAATAATTATTATCTGCATTACAGATAATAATTGATATCTGTTTAAGAGATATTACATAATATTGCTTGGGGTGGTATTATGATTTACGAGAACATACGGAATTTGAGAGAGGACAGAGATCTCAAACAAAAAGACCTTGCCGCAATGCTGAATGTTTCGCAAAACACATATTCACAATATGAAACGGGCGTGATCGAGCTGACCGCTTCAACACTCATCAAGCTTGCCGATTTTTACGACGTGAGTGTGGACTATCTTCTCGGTCGCAAGCAAGCCGAAAAATAAGCATTTTCTTAAAATGATATTACAATATTAACATTAAAGGTTTACTTTGTCAACACATTCTACCTTGTTTTTGGAATTAAATAGTTATGGTAAAATAAACATAACAGGTTGGGTGATGATATGGACGATTACAAGCAGGGAATGGGGCAAAGAATAAAACAACAACGCAAGGCGGTCAAGCTCACTCAGGAAAAAATCGCCGAGGAGCTGAATATCTCCGTCAAGCATTTCAGCGAGGTAGAAAGAGGAATTGCCGGTCTTTCGGTTGAAAACCTGATTAAGCTCAGCGACATTCTCGGCGTAAGTATAGATTATATGGTAAAGGGCGAAGCCGATTGTAATCGTTGGTATTCGGTAATCAATGCCCTCGACAATGTTCCGCCCGAAAAAGAAATTCTGATCAGAAACCTTTTGGCTACAGGAATTGAACTTGCAAAATAATCCGCAGACACAGGAATAAATGTGTTTGTGGAATTTTTATTTGTAAATCCTTGATTTGCCACTTGACAATAAAAATAAAACGTTATAAAATGTAAACAATATTAGAAAACGTTGATGCAGAAGGCTGCTTCGTTGGAATATCCTCAGAGAGATGT
>CALBHM010000081.1 GCA_937892835.1 uncultured Ruminococcus sp.
CCGATGAAGCGATAAGAAAGTGCTTGGAAAATCTTCCTCCCGACAGCGAATTTGATGGTGAGTACAAAGCCGCACTTGCAAGAGAACAGTCGGACTGGCTTATCGGTATGAATCTGTCAAGGCTGTACGGGGTAATGGATAACTACCCACACAGAGTAGGCAGAGTGAAAACGCCTGTGCTTTCAATTATCGTTCAAAGGGATAAGGAAATCGAAAACTTTTCAAAAACGACCTCATATCGCCTTGAAATGGA
The DNA here is from genome assembly GCA_937892835.1 of uncultured Ruminococcus sp. GTDB lineage: Bacteria > Bacillota > Clostridia > Oscillospirales > Acutalibacteraceae > CAG-488. The sequence continues at coordinate 254 of CALBHM010000081.1, forward strand.
TAACGGCGCCTTATCCGAACAGGTTTATGCCACAAAGGAAGAAGCGGAAAAGGTGCTTGCGGCAAGCAAGGGAGCAGATGCCAATGTGCAGTCAGCTATAACCGAAAACAAAAGCAAAAACAGACCGCTTTTGCACAGCTTGACCACCTTGCAGCAGGAAGCGAACAGGGTGTACGGATATACAGCGAAGGAAGTGCTTGAAGCGGCACAGAGCCTTTATGAAAAGAAATTCACCACTTATCCGAGAACTGACTGCAACTACATTTCCGAGGATATGCGGGGAAAGGTAATTGCCGTTGTCAGCAAAATGGTGGATCGTGAGGAATACTCGGAGCGCAGCAGAAAGCTGTTGGGACAGGCTCTCAATTTTGACAACAGAATCATAAACAACAAGGCAATGGAAGGGCACGACCATCATGCCATTATCCCCGAGGAAAATACGGACAGTCTTGACAGGCTTACCGAGCGGGAGCGCAATGTTTATCATCTCATCGTGAACAGGTTGCTTTGTGCGGTGGACAAGCCCTACACCTTTACGGAAACCAATTATGATTTTTGGTGCAATGATGTTACATACAAGCTGAAAACAGTAAAGCCCGTAAAGCTTGGCTGGAAGGCATACGATACCGAAACTGATGAAGCCAATTCTTCCGAATTATCTTTCACCGAGGGCAGCACATTTATCCCCGGGGATATTCACATCAAGGTATGCGAAACGCAGCCCTTAAAGCATTTTACCGATGCAAGCCTGTTATCCGTAATGAACAATATCGACAACCGCATTGAGGACGAAGATCTGAAAACGGCGGTCAAAGGCAAGGGTATCGGCACAGAAGCTACCAGAGCAGATGTTATCGAGCAGCTTATCGAGGTGGGATATGCGGAGAGAAACGGCAAGAACATCGTATCAACTCCCTTGGGCAGAGATTTCATAAACTCTCTTCCCGAAAGCCTTAAATCCCTGGTAAGAACGGCAGAGTGGGAGCAGACCTTCAATAACATCAAGGAAAAGGGTTTTGATCCTGATAAGTTCATTGATGAAATAAAGGCATTTGTCACATCTGTGGTGAATTATGAGAAAAGCCAGTCAAGGCATAGAGAGCCGCTGAAATATGAAAATCCCAATGCAAAGCAGCGAGAAGCTCTCGGAACCTGTCCCCGATGCGGCAAGAATGTTTTTGAGGGTGAGAAAAATTTCTACTGTGAAAGCGGCAAGGACGGCTGCGGTTTTACTGTCTGGAAGAATGACAAGTTCATCGAGGACAGCGTTACGGCAGACCATGTAAAAAATCTGCTTGCGGGAAAGACCGTAAAGCTCAGAGCAAAGTCAAAGGACGGCAAGCTTTTCAGTGCGGAGTATGAACTGGAGGATACAGGAAAATATGTCAATCTGAAAAGGGTGAAGGCAGAAAAGGTATCCCTCGGGAAATGCCCCAAATGCGGCAGTGATGTTTATGAGGGTGAAAAAAATTTCTATTGCAGTTCAGGCAGAGATAAATGCGATTTTTCCATCTGGAAGGAAGATAGATTCAATTCCATAACCATAACCGCCGCTAATGTTAAAGATGTGCTTGAGGGCAAGCCTTTCTACAAGGTCAAGAAACAGGTAGGCGGCAATCCTCTGAAAATAAAGTATGTTATGAGCATAAGCGGAAAGTATGTCAATTTCAAGGAGGCATAGCAAAAAATCAAAGATTTTTTGCTCAGAGTTTTGATTCTTCGGCTGTCGCCTCGATTTGCTTCGCAAACCGCAAAACTCTAATAGAAAGGAATGATGATTTGATGAAAGAAGTCAATCTTTTTACATACTGCGGCTCATCGCAGATGAAGGAAAAGCTGTGGCGGGATATGTTCATTGCTCACATTTTCGGTGTGGATATGCCCGAGGATATTGAGGTGCGAAGGCTTTCGGACAGCATAAAGAACGGAATATCCGGCAAGGAGTTTTCACCCGCCCTTGCATCGCTGCTTATCCTTTACGGCGGCGGATATATTGATGATGACGCATTTATCAGAATTATGCCTGACTGTGAGAATTATTCCGATGAAATTGCCGAGGTGGAAAAAATTCTTGTGGAGCAGGGCAATGACGAAGGTGAGGACAGATACAACGGCAGAATAATTCAGAATGTTCTTATGTGTGCGGCATACTCAAAGAAATTTGATGAAATGCAGCAGATAGATATTCAGTCTGCTCTGGCACTCTATGACAGCAGCTACACAATAATCTCCGACGGGTTTGTTCACCTGAAGGATAAAGAATTTCTCGGTATGCTTCTGGAGAATGACATTGATTTTGCCGCCGTAATTACCGATGGCAAGAACATTTCACTTGAAAAGCTGACGAAGCTTGATATTCAGAATGGTCTTGATAACGGAGATTTCAATGACCTGAAGGAATATGTGGAAAGGCTCATGAAGGGTGAGAAACCGTCCGAGCTTTCCATAAAAGACTGCGTTCTCCTTGACATTAAGGACATTGCCTATCTGACAGCGGTGTATAAGAAGCCGTACTACAAGGATTTTCTGAAATATGTTAAGTCGGAGAACATTCACTTTGACGATAATTTCGCTCAGGCTTACGAGGACTATGTTCACAAATGCAAGATGAAATTCACTATACGGGTATATCCCCGCAGGCGGAAGATATGCACGAAATTTCCTTGTTGGTTTGACTACAATGTTCCCGACAATAAGGCACAGGAGGTTGTGGAGATAGACCTTACTAAAGTGGTGGGCAATGAAGTTGAGTATGCTGACGAAAAGCTTACGAACATTGCACTTGATAGGTATCTCAGAAGCCGTGCCATGATACCCGAAACTGTTTTGGAAATAACTCATGGAGAAAATGTATATTTCTTCATTATGAAAACTGACAAGGAATATGACCGCCTGGATAACGATTCCTTTCGTAAAATTCCTTTCGATTTCGATGATATATGGACAACCATTTCCGAATGGTCGAGGGATAAAAAGATCCGCAAGGAGCTTGTTGGCGGCAAGCCAGAGATTATTGTTACTCCCGAAAGCGAGTGGGAAAAAATCAAGCCGCAGGATAGGGAGTATGCAAAGCGGCTGCTTGAGGAACAGGTCCAGCTCAAGGAAGAACAGCTCAGCAAGAACAAATTTATGCAGAAGCTCTGCGAGCTGAAAAGCAATGCCGAATCCGAGCTTAAAGCTAAGAAGGCACAGGCAGAGGAAATAAAGCAGAAAAAGGCTGATTTCAAGAACAGCAAAAATAACAGAAAGGACGGTGTGAATAACGCATGAGAGTTTTCATTCGTGAGGAAAAACGTGATGTGCATATCCGCATTTACGGGATAGGAGGGGAACAGCGTACAAAGGAATTTTTCGATGCTGTTTTCGTCGATATGTCCTGCGTATATCCCACCACAGAGGAGGAACGTGCCGAATATGGCACAACGGGTGTTTACACCTTTGAAAGCAGGGCGGCATTCGATAAATTCTGCGAGTATCTTGAAATTCTTCAGGAAACTCTTGATACCATTGCAGAATCACTTATCGACGAAAATTCCGCAGAGGAATACTGTTTTGAATATGAAAAATATCTTGTATGACGGGAGGAAAAGTAAATGAACGAACAGGAATTACAGGCGCTGCTTGCGAGAGTGGCTACCCTTGAAACTAAAAATGCCGAGCTTGAAAGCAAGTTCGGGGAGCTTGAAACACAGGTAGATACGGTAAACAAATTCATATCCGCAATCACAGAAAGCCAGTCCCTTGAGAATACAATGAACGAAATAGAATCTGTCACAAAGCAGCTCACAAACTGCGACAAGGCTACATTTTATTGCTATGACAATACAAATGACAAGTTTTTTTCGCATGGAGATTACCGCAATTGGCAGGACGAACAGAGTGCGGGAGAACTGAAAAACGCTTTTGAAAGCAAGGATATTCTCAGCGACAACAAAGAAGCGGTCATTCCTCTGGTATCATCTGGCGGAAAGTCCGTCGGCGTTATCGTTGCGGAAAAGGCGGAGGGCTTTACTCCCGCCGATTACAACAATTTCCGTCAGGGCTGCCAGATAGTGAATACTGTTGAACTCGCCTTAAAGAAAGAATTTGAGCACCAGGGCAGGATAACCGATGAGCTTACCCATCTGAAAAACAGACAGGGACTTAACGAATATCTTTCCAATACCATGTGCGGCAATCTGAACGAAGGACAGACCGTAAACATCGTCATGTGCGATATAGACCATTTCAAAAATATAAATGATACATACGGACATGAGGCGGGAGATATTATCCTCAAGGGCGTTGCCGATGTTTTGCAGGAGGGTACCCGAGCCGGTGCGGACTGTGCTTTCCGAATGGGCGGCGAGGAAATGGTCTGCATCATAAATTCCGAACCCGAGGTTGCGCTTGATATTGCCGAAAGGCTGAGAGATACCGTTGAAAACAAGGTGTACAGCATTGTTCAGAACGGTGAGCCTGTTGATATAAAGGTTACTGTTTCAATGGGCGTTCACACAATGGAGCCGAAGGAAGTGGTCACTCCCGAAAATGCAAGGCGTATTTTCGATGAGGAATTCAAGCACGCAGATGATGCGGTTTATGAAGCTAAGAAAACGGGACGAAACAAGGTAGTTTCAAAGGATGATACCACAAATCTGAAATACCTTGCTCTGAAAGCGGCGGAGGTAATGTGCGGCGATAACAGGCAGCTTATTGATGCAATGAAAAATTATGCTGTTTCCTGCCTTGTGAATGAAACCGCCGATCAGAATCATAACACAGTGAACGAAGCGTTAAAGGGTGTTGCGGAGCAGAATCCCCATATTGCAGAGGCTGCTAATAAAATAGCGGAAAAGATCGCCGCTAAGTTTCCCGATGCCGAAAAAGCTACCGAAAAGACTGTTAAGTTTTTCAACAAAAACGAGTACAGCAAAATTCAGAACAAGGCATACATAAACACCGATTCCAGAACTGCTTATGACATCACTCAGAAGGCACAGAAGGAGGGTGTGACCGTATCTGCAAAGTTCTCCGAGGGCAAGGCAACCATTACCCTTGATGCAGTCAAGGACAAGGCGTTTATTGATGCGGTGGAGAACATCGGCAAGTGGGCTGAAAAGGTTCGGGTAAAGTATTCCGAAAAGCACAAGGAAAATGTGCAGGAAAGCATTAAAAACAAAGATAACAATGCGAGATAACGCAGGAGGAATTATTATGAACAGCGTAAATATCATGGGCAGAATTGCAACAGACCTTACACTCAGACCTGTCAGGAGTTCGGCAGGTGTGGTGCTTAATTTCAGAGTGGCGGTTGACAGATATGCAGGCGGCGGAAAGGTCACTGATTTTATCCGCTGCACCGCATGGGGAAAGACCGCTGAGAGGATATGCACTTATCTTACTAAGGGCAATATGATCGCAATCAGCGGCAGCCTTACCACGGGTGAATATATCGACCGTAACAATATCCGTAGGTTCACCACCGATGTGTTTGTCAGGGATTTTTATTTCACAGGTGATAAGTTTCGCAGAAGCAATGAACAGAACAGCCCCGTTTATGACGATTTAAGCGATTTTGAAGAAGTGTGAGGGGTAACGCTATATGAATGAATTTATGAAAGAAAACGAGGTGATAGGTGAGGTTCGTGCTCCACTGGAGCACGCTTCACCCGCCGAGGAAAATAAGCCTGACACAGCGGAGAAAAAGCCCGAAAACAGAATGGAAAAGCTCATTGAAAAGCGTGACCTTCTTAAAGAAAAGCACGCAAGATCCATTGAGAATGAGAAAACCGCTGCTAACAGGACAAAGGTTATCGAAGCTCAGATGGCAAAGGTGGCAAAGGAGATCCACGCAGAAGAAGTTGTAAAAATGGACAGGTTCTGTGCGGAGAGAAATTTCACCTATGACGAAATAATAGAGTATTTCGAGGATTATCCCAAAGGAGCAACTATCGCAGACATCAAGGCGATGAATAAAAGTCAGAAAGGATGACATTTATGCCCGAATATGTAAACAAGGACTATTACAGACAGCTTGCACCCGATGACCGCAGCTTTCTTAATCTTTCCGCACAGAACATCAGGAACGTTATGGACAGACTCAATGCGGAGAATATTATGTTTTCCGCTACGGTCGGCTACAAGAACACCATTACTGTCAGCAAGGCAGATCGTGAGAGAGCTTTGGCTATTGTAAATTCTCTTTCGGATCAGAACAGAAGCACTGCCAGAATTATAGGCAATGTTCCGTATAAGGAGCTGCCGCCTTCCGAGAGAAAGTATATAAATACCGATACCGAAACGGCATTGCAGGTCGCAAATATCATTGCCGGGGATTCATCTATGAAATTCTCTGGCAGAATAAGCGGCAACAATGCAACTCTTACGGTAGTGGGTGAGAAAAACGCTGCTACTGTCCGCAGGATCATTGATAATATTCAGAATATGGACCTTGTGAATGAGCTGCGTGAAAAGGGATATGAGCGTATTGCCGACACCAACGGCTTTGTGAATATCCGCAATATGCAGACAGGGGAAACCGTAGGCTTTGAAAGTCTGCGTGAAGCAAGGAATATGTTTCTTGACCCCGATAATGAGTTCTTCCACCCCACAGCGATCCGCATTGAGGAAAACTCTTTCTTCCGTATCGTTTCCGACGAGGAAAATATGGACTATTACATTTCCGAATATGACCCCGAAAACGGTGAGGAAAGATCTGTATATCTTGATGATGAGGGCAGATGTCCTACATTTTCTTCTGTTAATGAAGCACTTGAATATGCGGCTGCTCACAGCATAGATTATACTAACACAGAAAATCAGCTTGAACACTGGAGAGCCGATGATGAAGAACGTGCTGCCGACAGGGAAAGATATGAAAATAACATCATCATTCAGACGAAATTTCCTCATGTGGACAATCGTTATCCCAATGATATACTTTACAACCCGGACAGCAAAGCATTTTCATGGGTATATTTCAATGAGGAAGGTGACGGCGGCGATGGTGAATTTATAGACATCACCGTTACCGAAGATGATGTTCTCGCTGCATACAATTCGGAAAGCTTTCTTGAATATATCTATCAGAACTGCAAGCAGAATGTTATTGATACCCATTCGGGATATTTTGAGGATTATGCAAATGCTTACATAAACCCCAATAATGATGTTGTAAGAAGATATCAGGAACTGACTATTCAGTCATATCTGGAGAAACACACTCCCGCTGTACAGAAGGCGAAGAAGTCACTTGAAGGTGAAATTTCCGCAGACAGCGATTCACTCATAATCGACGGTTATGAAGGCACATGGTATGTTGTTGATACCGAAGCCGTTGACGGCAAGGAGCTTTTCCTGCTTGAAAACGAAGAATACGGTGATGAAACCTTCGGCATTATTATTGACAAGGACAGAAATGTACTTGTTGATGAAGCGTGGAACGGCTTTGCGGACTATCATGAAAAGTATGATAATCTCACTCCCGAAGAAAAGCTCGCAAACAAGGTGACAGCAGAATGGAAGACATTTCTTGAAGATATGAATAAGGAATCTCCTGCTGTGCTTATTGAGTCTGCTTATGAGATAAGTACGAAGGATAATATTCAGACATATATCACTGAGGAAAACCTGAACCTTACCGAAAAGCAGATAAATGCGCTGCTTTCCTCAAAAAACACTCTTGCCGATTTATATGATGATTGGACAAGTGATGAATACCTCAACAGTTATTCAGATGTGGCAGAACTGCTGACTTTGACTGCTGACAAAATAGCCGAATCAATCGAAAGAGAAAACATTGCATTGTTCCGAAAGGAGAACCTTGCGTGTGCGCATGATATTGATGCTTTTCTGAGCAAGCACTACAATAATAACACTCTTGACAGCAATTCTGCATTGACAGAGCTTCTGGAGAGATATTCCCTTGAAAGAATTCAGGTAGTTGTTGCTGCAAATCTTTACAAGAAAGATTTTGACGGACGCATTTCAAAGGAAAACTATAACTGGGGAAATGAAATTATAGGAAAGCTCTCCGAAAATATGCGTATGGGAATTAACGCTAATTACCTTACCACTCACCCGGGATTGCTTAATCTGTTTGCAAATACTGTTCGTGAATACGAAGCAAAGAGCATTGAAAAGGAACAGGAGCAGCCTGCACCCGAAAGAACCGCCGAGAATATTACAATCGGTGATAGATACAGATACAAGGGCGCAGA
>CALBHM010000082.1 GCA_937892835.1 uncultured Ruminococcus sp.
GGAATACTCAGCACTGCGGCGGCGTGCTTGCTTTTCAGATTTTGCAAGGATAAATTAGGATATATCGGCATCGGAATAATCTGTGCCGTTTGTCACAATATCGGTCAGCTTGCGGCGGCCTGTATCATTTCCGGTACAGCTTCGCTCATCGTAGGCTACGGACCGCTGTTGTTAATATTCGCAGTCGTGACGGGTTTCCTTACCGGAACGATTCTCAAAGCGGTTATGCCTCCATTGGAGAAAATCGCAAAAATTTAAAATACATTGGGAATTTCCCATATAGCAAAGGGGTTGAACAAATGGGTAAAATTCACGTGGACGGAGTTATCTCGGCAGTCAAAAAGGTTCGTGGCGGTGTTAAGGTTGACCACCACAAGAACACGGCAGGCTGTGAGGTAGTTCGTATTCCCGTCCCGAAGCAGGTAGTTTTGCCTATGCAGCAGCACATCGGTGCTCCGTGTACCCCGACTGTTAAGGTCGGCGATACAGTTGCAGTCGGTCAGGTGGTCGGTGACAGCGATAAATTTGTCAGCGCACCGATTCACGCATCAATTTCGGGTACCGTAACATCAGTCGGAAACGTTAAGCTTCCGAACGGAACTATGGTCCAGGGTGTTACAATCGAATCCGACGGTGAGATGAGACTTTACGAAGGTCTCAAAGCTCCCGAGGTCAACACAAAGGAAGAACTTTGCAAAGCAGTCAGAGATTCGGGTCTTGTCGGTCTCGGCGGTGCAGGCTTCCCGACCCATGTTAAGCTCAATGTTCCGGCAGATAAGAACATCGACACTCTTATCATCAATGCCGCCGAGTGTGAGCCATACATAACGGTTGACTACCGTGAATGTATCGACAATTCGTGGGATATCTGCTCGGGCATCAAAACAGTTAAAGAGCTTCTCAACATTCCGAACGTCGTTATAGCGGTTGAGGATAACAAGCCCGACGCTTTTGAAATTCTACATCAGATCGTCGATAAAGAAGCCGGTGCGGACAGCTCAATTAAAATCATGCAGCTCAAGTCCGTTTACCCTCAGGGTGCAGAAAAAATGATGGTTCAGTCGGCAACAGGCCGTCAGGTTCCTCCCGGAAAGCTTCCGGCGGACGTCGGCTGTATCGTTATGAACGTTACTTCGATCGCATTCATCGCACGTTATCTCAAAACAGGTAAGCCGCTTGTCAGCCGTTCAATGACCGTTGACGGCATGGCTATTGCCGAGCCGAAGAACGTTCGAGTTCCGATTGGCACAAGCTTCGCCGACGTTGTTGAATTCTGCGGCGGATTCAAAGAAGATCCGGTTAAAATTATTGCCGGCGGCCCGATGATGGGTATGGCAATTACAGATGTCAACTACCCGATTTCAAAAAGCAACAATGCTTTGCTTGCTTTCTCAGCTAAGGATGCAAAGATTTTCAGAGAAACAGACTGTATCCGCTGCGGTCGCTGTGCCGCCGCCTGTCCGATGAGCCTTGTTCCGACAAAGATTGTCCGTGACTCAAAGGCACAGGACGTTGACGCACTCACCAAGGACGGCGTTATGGTCTGCATGGAATGCGGCAGCTGTGCGTATTCCTGCCCGGCTAAGAAACCGCTTGTCCAGCACATGAGACTTGCAAAATCAATCATCAGAGAGGCAGGTGCAAAGAAATGACATTAAAAAATAAGCTCGTCGTCAGCGCATCTCCTCACGACCGCAGTCCGAGGACTGTAAGGAGCCTGATGCTTGACGTTATTATCGCACTTATTCCGGCACTCATCGCTTCGGTTATCTTCTATGGTCCGAGAGCACTGCTCATTGAATGTGTCAGCGTTGCGACCTGCGTAATATTCGAATATATTACCAGAATCGTATTCAAGCGCAGCCAGTCAATCGGCGACCTCAGCGCAGTTATCACAGGACTTTTGCTTGCTTTCAACCTGCCGGTTTCCATTCCGCTTTGGATGGTTGTTATCGGCTCGCTCGTTGCGATAGTTGTTGTAAAGCAATTCTTCGGCGGCATCGGTCAGAACTTTGTCAATCCCGCTCTTGCCGGACGTATTGTTCTTCTGACCTCGTTCCCGGTTGCGATGTCAACCTGGACTCAGCCGCTCACATGGACAATGTCAAAGCTTGACGGCATCACCTCCGCTTCTCCCCTCTCTTCTATTCATGAGATGGCTTCGGGCGGAGCAGCACCCGACGTTTCGCTCGTTGAAATGCTTATCGGCTGGCGTGCCGGCTGTCTCGGTGAGACATGCGCCGTTGCGCTTATCCTCGGCGGTATCTATCTCGTTGTTCGTAAGGTTATCTCCCCGACAATTCCGCTTACATATATCGGCACGGTTGCCGTTATCATGCTCATCGCAGGCAAGGGTGATTTCCGCTTCGTTGCATATGAGCTTCTCGGCGGCGGACTCATGCTCGGCGCAATCTTCATGGCAACGGATTACACAACCTCACCGATCACCTTCAAGGGCAAAATTATTTTCGGTATCGGCTGCGGTCTTATCACCTCGATAATCCGAATTTTCGGCAATCTTCCCGAGGGCGTTTCCTATTCAATCATTATCATGAACATTCTTGTTCCGCTGATTGAAAACGTTACGCTTCCCAAGCCGTTCGGCACTCCAAAGAAAGAAAAGAAGGAGGCTGAGGCAAAATGAAAAAACAAATTATAATTCCTACGGTTGCACTCTTTATTATCTGCCTTGTCGCAACAACCTTGCTTGCACTGGCCAATAACGTAACCGCTCCTATAATCGAAAAGAACTCGGCAGAGTCCGAGGCTCAGTCCCGTATGGAGGTTCTTGCAGACGCAAAGAGCTTCGAGGACAAAACTCTCAACGGTATCAGCTACGCAGTCGGTCTTGACGACAGCAAGCAGACAGTCGGCATGGTTTTCACAACCACATCAAAGAGCTACGGCGGCGACCTCCTCGTTATGACAGGCGTTGACAACGAAGGCAAGGTCACGGGAATTCAGATTCTCTCAATCAGCGACACCGCAGGTCTCGGCATGAAGGCGCAGACAGATTCGTTTAAGTCTCAGTTCAAGGGTCTTGTCAACGGAATCAAGGTTGCCAAAAACAGTGCGGACCACGACAATAACGAGATTCTCGCTCTCACGGGCGCAACAATTACGTCCAACGCCGTAACAACGGCGGTCAACGAGGCTCTCGCAAACTACAAAACTATAACAGAAAACGGAGGTGCTAACTGATGGCTGAAAAGAAATCCTTAGGCAAGGAGCTTACCAAGGGCTTTATCATTGAAAACCCTGTTCTTCGCCTTGTACTCGGCACCTGCCCCACCCTCGCAACAACGACCTCCGTTTCAAGTGCGATAGGTATGGGCGTTTCGGCTTCAATCGTTCTCATCTGCTCAAATATTGTTATCTCGGCATTGAGAAAGGTTATTCCGCAGAAAGTTCGTATCCCGGCATACATCGTTATCATCGCTTCGTTCGTTACAATCGTTCAGATGCTTGTCAAGGCATTTGTTCCCGTGCTCAATGAACAGCTTGGCGTTTATCTTCCGCTTATCGTTGTTAACTGTATCATTCTCGGCAGAGCGGAAGCATTCGCAAGCAAGAACGGCGTTCTCGCCTCGGCAGTTGACGGTCTCGGAATGGGAATCGGCTTCACAGGCGCACTCTTCGTTATGGGTACAATCCGTGAAATCCTCGGCGCAGGCACATTCC
>CALBHM010000083.1 GCA_937892835.1 uncultured Ruminococcus sp.
CCTTGCACCGTTCGGAAGAAGGTCAGCGGTCTTGATACTACCGGAAATTCCGATATAGTAAAGCATATAAACAACAACAACGATGATTGTTCCGAGAACAAGAGCACGGGGAAGATTCTTCTTCGCATCCTTAAGCTCCGAGTTGATTGCCGTAGCGATAACCCAACCCTCATAAGCAAAAACAGATGTACAAACACCGGCAAGAATAAGATGAGTTGAAACGCCCTCTCTTGCAACCTGTGTGCTCGAAACAATATTGCCCTCAGCATCCTTAACAAGCTCAACGACGGAATTCATGTTGTCAATGAGAACGCCGTTTTTGATTCCGAAAATCGTTCCGACAATAGCCATAAGAACAAGCGGGATAAGCTTGATTACGGTTGTTGAAACCTGGAAATGACCTGCAAGCTTCGGAGAAAGTGTGTTGAGTGCAAAGCTCAAGATAAGGTAAACAAAGGCAAGAACCATTGTTTCAGCATCTGCTGCACCGTAGCCGAAAAGAGCCATTGTGTATCTTGCCGAGAGCCATGCAAGAGCCGATGTCATTGCCGGATAATAAATAGAAGCCATGAACCAGCCGACATAATAAGCATACTTGCTGCCGACAAGAGCCTCCGAGTAGTCAACAATACCGTTGATTTTCTCGAATTTTGTTCCCATAACGGCGAAGGTGTAGGCACTGATAACCATAACGATTCCGCCGAGAAGCCATGCGATCAGGGCAACCGGGAGGTCACCTTTTGTGATATTGAGCATCGCCTCTGCCTTGAAGAAAACTCCGGAACCGACAACGATTCCGACAACCATGCAGATAGCGGTAATCAATCCGTATTTCTTTTTCAATTCTGCCATGTGGATTAAATCCCCTCTCTTTTTTTGAAAAATCCAAAAAACTGTAAAAAAATTATACAATAAACATTGAAAAAAGTAAACCGACATATTATAATATATCTATTACAAAATGTTATTACGTTAGGAATGATAACTATATGGACTCAGAAAAATTCCATGCCCTTTTAAAAGCAATAGAATGCGGCAGTCTTACGGGAGCCGCCGAGGAGTTGGGTTACACCCAGGCAGGGCTCACCCACATGATGAACCGACTTGAAAAGGAAATCGGCGTATCACTTCTCCAGCGCACTAAGCTCGGTGTCAAGCTTTCCCCCGACGGTCAGGAGCTTTTACCTTATATCAAGAACTTCACCGATGCAGCATCGGCACTCGACACGGCAATCAAGAATATCAAAGCGGATGACAACAAGGTAATAAGAATCGCTGCATATTCGAGTATTGCAAACCATTGGCTTCCTGTTATTATAAGCAGCTTCCGCAAGGAAAATCCAAACGCAAAATTTGAGCTTCACGTCGGCCTCCCGGAGGAAATTTCACGTCTTGTTGCAAACAGCGAGGTTGACCTCGGCTTCATGAGCCTTATCAAGAACAATAAATTTGATTGGATTCACCTGCTTGATGACCGTATTTTTGCGGTTCTTCCGCCGAATGACACCAACTCGGATGAGGTCATCACAATGGACTTTTTTCAGGATAAATCATTTTTTATTCCGACCTACGGCGCAGACGGTGACATTCTGAGAATTATTCAGGAAAGCGGAATTGAGCCGAATATCAATTCGACGACAGTTGACGATGCAACCGTTGTTTCGATCGTCAGCCACGGCCTCGGCTACAGTATTTTGCCGAAGCTCATTCTTGACGGAATGAAAGGAAATGTCATAACAAAGCCGCTCTATCCCGACGAGCACCGTGACCTCGGCATTATTGTGAAATCCAAGAACACAATGCCGCTAATCGTCCAAAAATTTGTTGCATGCAGCAAAAAGGTTATCAAGGAGCTTGAAGAATAAAAGCGAGATGCCAACCGTTCAATTCAAATCCGCAAAAACCAAAGCCGTGGCGAAACGTATGTTTTGCCACAGCTTTTTCTTTATTTAGCTTTTATATATCAAAAACATCTCCGAGTGCCTGACCCATTGTTTCCCAGAACGGATCATCATTTGATTCGTCTATCGGGTTAAAGACAGGTGCGCTTGTCCCCTCATCCATTATATCTTCAAGGATCGAGAATTTTTCGATTTCAATTTCCGGTTTTATATACTTCATATTCTTGCCCCCGAATTCATGATAAATGAAATAAGTGTTTTAAGCATCTCAACGAGCTTTGCGAACAAAACGGTGAGATAATCGAACGGAGATTTCTCTGTCGGTTCGTCGAAAGTAACTTCTGCCTCGCCGTCGCTGTTCAGCTCGGTAAGGTCATAGACCTCCGAACCGAGAGTGACAAGCTCGCCGTCAGATCCCTGACCCGAAGGCCTTGTCGGATCTGTAAGCTTAACCTCAGACGTATTGCCGTAGATTACGTTACCGTCCTTGTCAACGATGTAAGGTCTTACCCAAACCGTACCCGGTCCGTTCGATGTGCTGACCTTAACAGAAATCTCAAGCATACCTGTGAGAGAGTTCTGAGACAATTTTGCAGCCTTTACGTTAACATAGGGGTCGTCGCTGTTGAGCACAAGCGAATCGACTGAGTCTTCTTGCATCGTGTAAATAACGCCGTGGCCTGTTATGCTTCCTGCGGATTTTGCAACGCTGTGTTCAACGTAGAGCTGGAAGTCACTGGAGCCTGTCGTCGTTGAATCTGTGGAAACATACTTGCTGCCTGCAATTCTTGTTGTCATAACGCCCTTGTTTCTCTCTGCGGTGTAATTCTCCTGAGTTGCATATACAGCCTCAATATTGATGTCTCTTACAAGGAAGAACTTGTAGGTCGTGTATGTGCTGATGATATCGCCCGGTGTACCGTCCTGTTTGACCTCTCTCCAATAAACGAAATAGAGGTTTGCACCCGGCTTCTTTACGGGAGCGGTAATCGTTGCGAGGCAGTATTCGTAATTGAGGTCTTTGCGGATTTCCTTACTTACAACCGTTCCGCCCGATACTGTAAGCTTGAAGCTTGCCTTAGCACCGCAGTTGATGCATATTCCGTCTTCATCTGTGTTGTGGCTCGGGGGGTCAAGAACCTTTAACGGCTTTTTGGCTGTTCCGTTATAGCCGTCATATGTGTAACCGTCAATTTCGAATGTGTTGCCGAATATCTGACCTTCAACGTCGGCGTAATAGCCCTTTCCGCTTCCGAGGACATCGAAAAGATCCTCTTTGCGGAGTTGAGTTGTTCCGAATATCTCCATTGTACCGCCGTAGATTTTCGCTGTCGGTGTTTCAATGGCTAACATTTTGAAATAGCCGTCATAGACATAGTTTTTGGCGTTGTCGTTCATCCAGTCAATGACGGCTTCTGTAAATGTACCGCCGTAGATTTCGGAATCAAGGCCTGCGATTTCAACATGCTTGAAATTACCGTTTTCGATTACAAGCTTTCCCGGAGCTGCCTCAGCCGTAGTATCTTCGCTATAGGACAAAACCATTGCGTTTATCGTTCCGTTGCCCGTTATGGTAAGCGTTCCCGACTGATGAATCATAAATATGTCGTCAAAATTGTCGGTGTCGATGGTGTATCCGTTGAGGTCAAGTGTTATGCTTGAACCGCTTGTGCTGAAATCAACCTCATGAGAGATAGTAGTATTTTCATAGAGCTTGATCTTGCAAGTGCCTTTCTGTGATTTGGCGGCTTCTGCTGCTTTCTCAAAGGTGTCGTAATACGTTGTTAATACGTCTTTGCTTGTTACGGAAGCGACGCCCTGTGCACCGCAGTTGTAGCACTTGCCGTTTGCGTCCTTGTTATGCTCCTTGTGGTCGAGAACCTTTAACGGCTTGTCGGCTGTTCCGTTATAACCGTAAACACTGTTTGAGTACTGGCTCTTGTCATATGTAAAGCGGGTGAACATATCGCCCTCAACATCGGCATAGTAGCCCTTGCCCTCGCCGAGGAACATAAAGATATCGTTGAAGCTGAAGGTATAAAGCTTTTCAAAGGTACCGCCGTTGATATCCATTACAGCGCAATCGGTTGCAACGTCCTTGAAATAACCGTCGTTTATAACGATCGTGCGGCTGTCGCTCATGTCGGCATACATTATCAGGAGCTCGTCGTTGAATGTACCGCCGTTTATCTCTGTGCTGAAAATGGTTCTTATTGATTTATTAAAGGTACCGTTTTCAATTACAAGTTTTCCCGCCTTATTGTCCCCATAGTTCATCGCATCAATGGAAACATTTATGATTCCGTCGCCCCTTATTGTGAGGGCACCCTTATCATACTTGATCATCGCAGAGCCGTCCTCGGTTGCATCGTTGATGGTGTGTCCATTGAGGTTGAACGTTATGTCTGCATCGGCTGCGCTGAAATTAACCGCTGAAGTAAGGCTGATGTCATCGAAGAGAGTGAGCATGCTTGCTCCCGAAATTGACTTAACTGCTTCGCCCGCTTCATCAAAGGTCTCGTAGAAATACGGTCTGCCGCCATTC
>CALBHM010000084.1 GCA_937892835.1 uncultured Ruminococcus sp.
GAATACGCCGAGGGTCTTGTTGTCCTTAGCGAACTCTCTTTCACCCTGGAGGACGTGAACCTCAACAGACGGCTGATTGTCGACTGCCGTTGAGAAAATCTGGCTCTTCTTTACAGGGATAGTTGTGTTTCTGTCGATAATCTTTGTATTGATACCGCCCATTGTCTCGATGCCGAGTGAAAGCGGAGTAACGTCAAGAAGAAGAAGTCCCTTAACTTCGCCGCCCATAACACCGGCCTGGAGAGCTGCACCGATTGCAACGCACTCATCGGGGTTGATGCCCTTGAAAGGCTCCTTGCCGATAAACTTCTTGATCTCTTCCTGAACAGCCGGAATTCTTGAAGAACCGCCAACCATGAGAACCTTATCAATCTCTGAGGTTGAAAGGCCTGAATCGCTCATTGCCTGACGGACGGGACCCATTGTGGACTCAACGAGGTCTGCTGTAAGCTCGTTGAACTTTGCTCTTGTGAGTGTAAGCTCAAGGTGCTTCGGGCCTGTTGCGTCAACGGTGATGTACGGAAGATTGATATCGGAAGATGTAACGCCCGAAAGCTCGATCTTAGCCTTTTCTGCTGCTTCCTTAAGTCTCTGCATAGCCATCTTGTCGCCACGAAGATCAATACCGTTTGACTTCTTGAACTCGTCAATGATCCAGTTCATAACTCTCTGGTCGAAGTCGTCGCCGCCGAGGTGGTTGTTACCTGCTGTTGCAAGAACCTCCTGAACACCGTCGCCCATCTCAATGATGGAAACATCGAATGTACCGCCGCCAAGGTCATAAACCATAACCTTCTGGTCGTCTTCCTTATCAATACCGTAAGCAAGAGCAGCTGCTGTCGGCTCGTTAATGATTCTCTTAACCTCAAGGCCTGCAATGTGACCTGCATCCTTTGTTGCCTGACGCTGTGCATCGGTGAAGTATGCCGGAACTGTGATAACAGCCTCGGAAACCTTCTCGCCGAGGTAAGCTTCCGCATCGGTCTTGAGCTTCTGAAGAATCATTGCGGAAATTTCCTGCGGAGTGTATTTCTTGTCGTCGATAGTAACCTTGTAATCGGAACCCATCTGACGCTTGATTGACGAAACTGTTCTGTCGGGATTTGTGATAGCCTGACGCTTTGCGACCTGGCCTACCATTCTCTCGCCGTTCTTGCCGAAGCCGACAACCGACGGAGTTGTTCTTGCACCCTCTGCGTTAGCGATAACTACAGGCTCGCCGCCCTCGATAACTGCTACGCATGAATTTGTTGTACCTAAATCAATACCTATAACCTTTGACATAATATATTCCTCCTAAGATGTTTATATACTGTTTTATTTAATTTGCGACGGCTACCATTGCCGGACGAATTACCTTATCGCCTATCTTGTAGCCCTTTGCAAACACATTTGTGATAACGTTCTCGCCGAGATTCTCATCCTCCGAGTGCATTACAGCGTTGTGGAAGTTCGGATCAAACTCCTCACCCTCCTCGCCGAACGACTCGACCTTGAGGTCTTTGAAAACGGTTTCAAACTGCTTAAATGTCATTTCAACGCCCTTTTTGTAATCCTCAAATGTTATATCCGGATTTGCAAAAATTCTGTCGAAATTGTCCGCCACCGGAAGCAGCTCTTTGATGACCGAAGCCTTGCAGTCGACGTAAAGCGCATCCTTTTCTCTCTGCGAACGCTTGCGGAAGTTATCGTATTCCGCCGCAATTCTCAAAAGCTGATCGCTCTTTTCGGCAAGCTGCTTTTGAAGCTTCTCCTCATTGCTTTCTTCCTTGGCTTTTTTCTCTTTCTTTACCTCTTTATTTTCTTTTTTATCTTCTTCCTCTACCTTTTTATCCTCAGCCTTTGCGGCCGTTTCTTCACTGTTTTTCTTTTTTGCCAACAGTAATCATTCCTTTCAGTCTTCATTGAGAACCTGGGAGAGTATTTTTCCGACCATATCGGTCAGATATCTGACGCTCGGAATCAGCGTTGCATAGTCGATCCTCGTCGGTCCGATAATGCCTATCGATCCGTGATTCTCGCCGCCTACATCGTACTGCGCCATTATAACGCTTGAATTTTCAAGCGGTTTAAACTTGTTTTCGCTGCCGATCTTGACGTCCAAATCTTTTTTGTTGT
This sequence comes from uncultured Ruminococcus sp., assembly GCA_937892835.1. Classification (GTDB taxonomy): domain Bacteria; phylum Bacillota; class Clostridia; order Oscillospirales; family Acutalibacteraceae; genus CAG-488. The sequence continues at coordinate 2,119 of CALBHM010000084.1, forward strand.
CTGTCAGAATCTTGCTCAACGGTTCGCCTCGTCTCAGAAAATCCATAAGCTCATAGGCCGTTGCTCCGTAGTCGCCGTAATGGAAGATGTTCGACTGGCCGCCGAGCATAAGCGGAATTTCCATCGCCTCGCTCGCAAGCTCCGATACCGTTGAAATAAGAGGTATCATCGTCAACGCATCCTCGCCCATTGAAGCAACCATAGTTTGAAGCGTAGCCGTGTCAATCGAATCAAGCTCCGTTCCGACGAATGAGGTTTTGACAATATTGTAAAACTTCTCGATAACGGAAGCGTTCAAATCAACGTCGCTTCGGCAAACCCTGCTTTTGATCATGCCGTTTGAGGTAAGCAGAACAACCATTCCCGTCCTCATTCCGACGGGCACGAATTCGACACGCTTAATCGTGACATTCTCGCCCGACGGAGCGGTTGAAATTGCGGCGCAGTTTGTCATATCCGCAAGGAAATCGTTCGCTCGCTTAAGTATATTTTCCGGGCTGGCGTTTCTTATTGAAATACCGGCTTCGATACGTCTTTTGACCGCATCGTCAAGCTGCCGCACTCCCATAAGATGATCCACATAGTAACGGTAACCCTCATCGGTCGGGATTCGACCGGCCGAGGTGTGGGGCTGTTCGAGAAGTCCCATGTTTGAAAGCTCAGCCATCTCATTTCTGATGGTCGCCGAGGAAACCGAAATTTCAGGATCCTTTTGCAAGAGCTTTGAACCGACAGGCTCGCCCGTCTTAATATAGTGTTCGACAACAGCAGCAAGTATCTTTTCTTTTCTCTGACTGAGTTCCATAATCTCACCGCCTTTAGCACCGTTAGCACTCTTTAGCCCTGAGTGCTAACTACATTTAATAATATACATCCGTCCGCTCAATTTGTCAACACTTTAATTGTGAATTCTTTGTTAACATTTGCAGTTTTTTCCTTTAACATATATTTTTGCATTACAGTCAGAATTATTCTGCGTTTCCGCACATTACCTGTTGCTTTTGTGAAAAAGATGTGATACAATCGCCAATGTCAGGAGGTAATGAAAATGATAAGAAAAATCATTAAAATAGACGAAGAAAAATGCAACGGCTGCGGCGCATGCGTCTCGGCGTGTCATGAGGGTGCAATAGGTCTTGTTGACGGTAAGGCGAAGCTTCTGCGTGACGACTATTGCGACGGACTCGGCGACTGTCTGCCAACCTGTCCCACCGGTGCTATCACATTTGAGGAGCGAGAAGCGGCGGACTACAACGAAAAAGCCGTTATCGAAAACAAGCTTAAGAAACACGGAATTGCTCATCACGGTGGCTGCCCTGGTTCAAAGCTCAGCAGAATCATGCATGAACACAGCAGTAATAACGATATCAAGGCCGAAAGCCGACTTTCACAATGGCCGGTTCAGATAAAGCTCGTTCCAGTCAACGCTCCCTATTTTGACGGTGCGGATCTGCTTATCGCCGCCGACTGTACTGCGTTCGCTTACGGAAATTTCCACAACGATTTTATTAAAGACAAGATCGCCCTTATCGGCTGTCCGAAGCTTGACAGCGTAGACTATTCCGAAAAGCTGACTACAATTTTGGCGGTTAACGACATCAGAAGCATCACCGTTGTTCGCATGGAAGTTCCCTGCTGCGGCGGAATTCAGATGGCCGTTCAAAAGGCTCTTGACGCATGCGGCAAAAGCATTCCGTTCAACGTAACGGTAATTTCAATCGACGGGAAAATCATCAATAAATAAAAAAACAAGGCACGGCGAAAAACCGTGCCTTAATTATTATATTCGTTTATACAGATTACATCTTGAAGCCTGTCATGTTAACAACAGATGATGCAACAGCTGTACCGGATGAACCCATAACGCTTGAAAGCTCAAACTTAAAATCGAACTTAGCATTGAGCGAAACAAGGTTACCGGTCGAAGCATTTACAACAGCTGTGATAACAGCGTTAGAGTAGCTCTCAGAGATATTTGCACCGCCGCAGCCCGGAACTTCGGAAATAGCGGACATAACGTTCTCAGCTGTCTTGTGATCCCAGTAATCCTTATCGTTGTCGCCGCATGCGAGACCGCTTCTGTCAAGAGGAGCATTGTTGGAAGAAACAACCTTGCCGCCCTTAACGGTACTTGAACCGTTCTTGATTTTGAGCGTGATTGTGTAGTTGTTACCGTTCTTTACGCATGTTGCGCTTGTAACATCGGAAGTTGTGAGCTTAGATGCCTTGAAATACTTATGATAGCTGTCAGCATCTGCCGAGGTAACCTGCTTTGAGAACTTGTTGCCGTCGCCTACGCCCATGAACTTGTAAACGATGCTCTTC
>CALBHM010000085.1 GCA_937892835.1 uncultured Ruminococcus sp.
CAGAAGAAAGCTTTTCAAAGAGGTCATTGACAATCTCGGCGGAAACCTTGAAATGATAATCTGCGGCGGTGCGGCCCTTGATGCGAAATATGAGCAGGGCCTTTACGACCTGGGAATTCAGGTCATCAACGGCTACGGCACAACGGAATGCTCACCGATTATCACCTGCAACAGACTCAGTAACTATAAGGTAGGCAGCGCAGGCTATGCTCTCGAGTGCAACGACGTTATGATTAAAGACCCGGACGACGAGGGCGTCGGCGAGGTATATGCAAAGGGTTCAAACGTTATGATGGGCTATTATGACGAGCCGGAAGCGACAGCCGAAACCTTTGACGGCGAATGGTTCAAGACCGGCGACTACGGCTACATGGATAAGGACGGATTCCTTTTCCTCAGAGGCCGCAAAAAAAACCTCATTGTTCTTTCAAACGGAAAGAATGTTTCTCCTGAGGAGATTGAGGACAAGCTTTTAACAGTCGACTACATAAAAGAGGTTGTTGTCTATGAAGAAAACGGAGCAATAACCGCTGAATTCTTCCTTGACGAAAACGAAGCTCCCGACGCTAAGGATAGGCTCAAGAAGGACGTGCGTGCAATTAACATGCAGCTTCCGACCTACAAGCAGGTCACAAAAACAAAGATTCGTGACACCGAGTTCCCGAAAACAACAACGCTTAAAATCAAAAGAAAATATTAATTCATTTTTAAAAAACCGCTTGAGTTCATCGCTCAAGCGGTTTTGATTTAGTCCTCAAACGGGATTTTCATATTAAGATATCTTTCAAACCTCTCCGGCGAGCGTTTATAATACCGTTCTCCTCGGTCAAGCGCACCGATATTCAACATCTCATTTTCGGTAAGCTCAAAATCGAATATATCAATATTCTCTCTTATATGTTCGGGAGATTTTGAGCCCGGAATAACAATATTTCCCTCTTGAACATGCCAGCGAAGGATTATTTGTGCGTTTGTTTTACCGTATTTTTTTGCAAGCCTCGTAAATATCGGCTCATTTATCAGCTTACTGTCACCGTGACCGAGCGGATACCATGATTGAATTCTTATATCCTGAAGATTCAGAAATTTTTTCAGCTCCTGTTCGCTGTAGTAAGGATGTAATTCGGTCTGAAGCACGGCAGGCTTTATTGAGCAAATGTTCATCATTCGGCACATCTCCTGCTGAGTAAAATTGGAAAGACCGATAGACCTAACTTTCCCCTCACTATATGCTTTTTCAAGCATTCTGTACCCGGATATAAAGTCACCCGTCGGCTGATGAATCAGCAAGAGATCAATATAATCCGTGCCTAACCGTTCAAGGGTTCTGTCGACCGCATCCTCGGCAGTGTAGTGAGTCGGCCAAATCTTTGTTTCAAGAAAAATTTCTCCTCGTGGTACACCCGAGCTTCTCATCGCTCTGCCGACGGCCTTTTCATTGGCATACATATTTGCCGTGTCAATAAGTCTGTAGCCACAATCAAGTGCAGCGGAAACCGATTTTTCGGCTTCATCCGGTGAGAGCAAATACGTTCCTATTCCGAAAATCGGCATAGTCAGTCCGTTATAAAGCTTAGCATATTCCATAAAACTGCTCCTTTCAAGCAACCACCCTTCTCCCTGTTTTCAAAAATAATTATAACACCTAAACTTAACTTTAGGTCAATAAAAATTTGTTATTTTTTTAAAAAAGACAGCAATAAAAGTTGCCGTCTGAATTTTATTTCAATGTAAGTTCCGGGAACGGCACAAACGGTCTAATTTCCTCATCATGCTCACCAATTATTTTCTCCATCCACACCATATCATACCATGTGTCAAACTTTCTGCCGCACTTCTCAAAACGGCCGACAAGTTTATATCCGAGATGCTCATGAAAACCGACGCTGTTCATCGTCAAATGCTCATCCTCAACCTCGGGATACCCGATGCAGGCATAGAGATTTACAATATTCTGCACCGCCGAGATTTCCTCAATCGCATCATAAAGCTGTTTACCGATTCCGACGTGGCGGCAATTCTCATCAACATAAATCGACGTTTCGGCCGAGTGGTCGTATGCCGCACGTCCGACAAAAGAGCCAGTGTAAGCATATCCAACAATCTCATCTCCGACCTCAGCCACCAAATAAGGATATCTCTCCAACGTACGCTCAATTCTTTTCCTAAATTCGTGTACCGTAGGCACGTCATATTCAAATGTAATAGCCGTTTTTTCAACGTACGGTGCATAAATTGCCAGGAGCTTACCGGCATCATCAGGTGATGCAACACGAATGTTTACATTTTCCATATCTATACCTCCGTTTATATCCCGAAATGAATTATCCATTTGTCAAATATCTGAGCCGTCTCCAAAAGTGCCTTTAAATTAGCAAGTTTCTCATTTTCTCCGATAACATCAATAAATTCTCGGTCGGATGTCGGAGGAATCAGCGTTATGTCGCAATAAGCAAGCCCCTTTTGCGGCTCATCAACAACATGATGATAAAAATCGATCTTCGTCAGCTGTTGTAAAACACCTTCAATCGCCTCATCCGGCACATCTATACACGCATATTTTTGCGGCTCGTATTCATCATACCGCTGCCCCTTTTGAGGCTCCTGCGGCATAATTGCAAATTCATGGATTGCCATTTCTATCACCCCTATATGAGTATCGGCTGCAACTTGCGTCGCAGCCGTAAAATTTAGTCTCTTCTCAAAGCTTCGATCGGTGTCATCTGAGCCGCACGCTTTGCCGGATAAATTCCGAAGAAAATTCCTATTGCGCTGGAGAAGCCTACAGCGATAAGAACTGTCGAGAACTTAACCGTTATCGGTATATTAATATATGCCGCAACCGCCCATGCACCGCCGACTCCGAGAACAAATCCTATTGCACCTCCGAGCAGGCACAGAATAACCGATTCCGTCAGAAACTGAAGCATTATTGTAGATGTCTTTGCTCCGAGTGCCTTTCTGATACCGATCTCCCTTGTTCGCTCTGTTACCGAAACGAGCATAATATTCATAACACCTATTCCGCCGACTAACAAAGAAATCGCACTGACAGCGGCAATGAAGGTCGTGAAAATGCTTATAACGGAATCAAGCAAATCAATATAAGTTGCCATTATGTTAAGCGTATAAACAGAATCATCAAAGCTGCCATGCCTTGTTTTTATAAGATTGAGTGCCGATTCACCCGTATTCTCAAGATCCGCGCCCTCGCTCGCCATGAAATAAATCTGAGTGTATTTATTTACCCTGTCGTTCAATTCACCATTAAGCGACGCAGGAATCGCAATCATGCCCATGCTCATCGAGTTCGACGAATATGACGACATCATGCTCTCCATCTGATCCTGAGATACCATAGAGTTTTCCGTCATGTCAACAACACCTATAATTTTCAAAGAAACCGTTGTGTTGTTGACCGTATAATTTATTGTTTCGCCGACACAATTTTCCTTGCCGAAAATCTCTTTTGCGGTTATGGTACTGATAATGCAAACGTTGCGCTTTTGGTCATACTCATCCTTAGTCCAGGATCTGCCGTATTTCGTCGTCATCTGATTGATAAAAAGCAAATCCTCGTTACCTGCGATCGTGAAAACGTAACCGTCATATTTGCCGGCCTGTGCCTGACCGAAAGAAAATTCATAAGGAGAGCAGTAGCTGACCGTGCCAAGCTTCTTAATCGAGGAAATGTCCTCCTCGGTAATGTAATTCGACTGGTTGGCGGTGTTGGCATTGACGGCAATCTGTATAGCGTTTGAGCCCATGTCCTCAATCATGCCGACAATATAATCACGGCCGCCGTTACCGATAGTTATAATCGCAATAACCGAAGCGACACCGATTATTATACCGAGCATCGTCAGAAGCGAACGCATCATATTCGTTTTTATGCTGAAAATCGCAATGCGTATGTTTTCTCTGATATCCACAGCAGTCCTCCGTTATTTCAGCTTGACCTTTGCTCCGTCTTCAAGTCCGCTTGTGTTTTTGATAAGAATATCGCCCTCACTTACGCCCGAAAGCACCTGATAATAAGTATCATTTGAGATTCCGAGAGTAACCTTTTTCTTCTCTGCGATTGATTTTTCCTGATTATAGGCATAAACATATACGTCCGAGCCGTCAATAATTATCGCTTCAACGGGAACGACAAGCGCATTCTCTTGAGTGTCGGTTATTATAGAAATGTCAACGTCTGTTCCGACTATAAACGACTTGTCGCCGTCCTCAATCGTTACCTGAGCCGGAATTGTGTTCGAGCTTCCGCCGCCCGACATAATCGAGTTTATGTCAAGCGAACCGCCTGTTGAAGTTGCAACTGCGCCGACATATGACACTCTGCCCTCATGAACTTCATTGTTTGCCGACTTAACGGAAACCTCCTGATTGAGGCTTACGTCGAGCACATCATATTTACTCAGCGAAATATCGGCAACGAGAGGATA
>CALBHM010000086.1 GCA_937892835.1 uncultured Ruminococcus sp.
TTCGGTGCATTTTACAGCGACACGGATACCGTCGGCAGATTCGTGAAATAATTTTAATATCCAAAAATTTAACCGCTCTCACACGAGGGCGGTTGCTTATTTTTAATAAGGATTATCTTTAATTTAAATTATTTTTCTGCGAAAGGGTGAAATCAAATTTCATCGCAAGGGCTTCAAAAAGCTTTTGCATAACGGAATTGGCTGTCGAAACGATATCCAGGCTCTCAACAAAAGCGACTGCCCTATCCTGCTCATCTTTCGGCACATTATACGCGCTCATGCTCATTCTGAGGAATCGGTCAAGCTTTTTCTCGAGAGTAAAATATTTGTCGCAAGGCCGAGACATATATCCTCTCATTATTCCGGCAGAGCCGATTTCAAGCTCATAAAAATCACTGAGAGAATATCCGGGCATATATGAGCCGAAAATGGCAAAAAGCTTATTGGTTGTGCTCTGATATATATACTCGGCAATATGCGGCTGCGAGTAAGCCTCAACATATATTTCACGAAGATTCTCGTTGAGCTCGGTCAGCGTCATTTGTAGCGACGTTTCGGCCGCATAAATCATGACCGGAGATGCGCCGCTGCCTGCAAGGGCCTAAACTGGTTTTCAAACATAAACTCCGTCAATTCAAGAAGAACGCCGTCTTTGGTCTTAAAAATATTATAAAATGTGCTGCTTGTAACATCAGCAAGCTCCAAAATTTCCGCATTTGTTGTTTTGCGGAAACCTTTCTCAATAAAAAGTTTTACACATACAGATAAAATTCTTCTCTTTGAACCTTCCTTGTCATATCTTCTGGGCATTTGCTGTTTTCTTCTCCTTTTATTTGGATTACGCTCCAATAATACCAAACAAGAAGAAAAAAATCAAGTGTTATCAAAAAAATTTTTAAACAGTCATAGAATTTTAACGATTAATTATTTACATTTGACTTTTACAAATTAAAGTATTATAATTATTAATAAATTTAATAAACATACATATAAATTTTTATATATTATATTAAAAGAAGGTAATGATTATCATGTCAGAAAAAGCTTCATTCCCTCTTATAACCTGGATAAAGGCGCTCAGAGGAAAACATACTCATAAGGACATCGGCGGCTTTGATAAAAACAACTGGATGAAAGGAATTGACGGAGAAAAATTTATTAATGAAATCTCCATCCCCGGTTCGCATGATACCTGTGCCTTGTATGAGCCTCTCAGAGAGCTTGCTCAGTGTCAGACTCACACCGTAAAGGATCAACTGAATATGGGCGTCAGGTATCTTGACATCCGTGCCAATGTCGTTAAAAGCGATCTTGTAATCTCACATGGCCCGATTTTTCAGGGCATAACCTTGGATAAGGTGATTGAGCAATGCTATGATTTTCTTCGCAAAAATCCGAGCGAGACAATCATTATTTCGCTGAAGCACGAGCTTGTTTCAAGAGATAAGAAAAATGAATTTAACTCACTCTTTATTGAAAAGCTTAACGCCCACAAGGAAATGTGGTTCATAGAGAATCGCCTGCCGAAGCTCTCAGAAGTCAGAGGAAAATTGATA
>CALBHM010000087.1 GCA_937892835.1 uncultured Ruminococcus sp.
TATAGTTGAGGAACTCGGAGTCAAAATCATTTTCTCCGGCCTTTGTGCCGTCAATAATTTTGGCTGCTCTCTCGTCAAGGCGAAGCTCAACGGGATTCACTTTTCTGTCGTCGACAAGTCTCTTTTTGAGCATCGGAAGAAATTTATCCGCAATCTTGCTGTTAACAATCAAAACCTCCTCGGCATTACAAACCGATGGTCTGCTTGTCTTGGCGTTTTCTATTATATTGAGTGCCATATCGAGGTCGGCATCGTCATCGACATAAACATGGCAGATACCCGTACCGGTCTGAATAACAGGAACCTTAGCGTTGTCAACGCAAGCCTTGATAAGACCTGCGCCGCCTCTCGGAATAAGAAGATCAATGTATCCCTCGGCTGTCATAAGCTCATTTGAGCTTTGACGTGTTGTGTCCTGAACCATATTAATAAAATTCTCGCAGAAGCCGAGCTTTTTAAGTCCACCTCTAAGTGCGTTTACAATCGCATTTGCACTTCTGAAAGCCTCTTTGCCGCCTCTGAGCACGCAGACGTTTCCGCTCTTAAGGGCCAGTGCCGCCGCATCCGAAGAAACATTCGGCCTGCTCTCATAGATTATCGCAACAACACCCATGGGAACAGCTGTTTTTTCAACAACAAGTCCGTTTGGAAGCTCCTCACGGTCGAGCACACGTCCGACAGGGTCGGGAAGCTTGACAACATCTCTAATTCCGTCGGCCATGCCTTTTATGCGGCCTTCATCAAGACTGAGTCTGTCAATCATAACGTCCGTGATCTTTCCTCTTGCAGCCTCAACGTCTTTTTTATTTTCTTCCAGAATCGTCGAGCAATTCTCCTCGAGTGCGTCCGCCATTGCAAGCAGAGCGTTATTTTTGTCTTCCGAACTGAGCTTTGCAAGCTCAGTTTTTGCCGCCTTGGCCTGCTTCAAAATATCAAGTGTAGTCATTATAAATCACCGCCTAATAAATCTTGTTCCGACAGCCTTGCCCTCAACGATATCATAGAGAATATCGGGGTTTTCACCGTTCGCAATTATCATATCACAATTATTTTCCGTACAGATCCGAGCGGCATTGAGCTTCGTTCTCATTCCGCCTGTGCCGAGACTTGAGCCTTCACCGCCGCCGAGAGCAAGGATATCATCGTTAATCTCGGAAACGACGGAAATGAGCTTTGCATTCGGATCGGAATGAGGATCAGCCGTGAAAAGCCCGTCAATATCCGAAAGAAGAATAAGTAAATCGGCATTAACGTTGGCCGCAACCATGGCCGAAAGAGTATCGTTGTCGCCGACCTTGATTTCCTCTGTTGCAACGGTGTCGTTTTCATTTATAATAGGAAGAGCCTTGAATTCAAGAAGCTTATCCATCGTGTTCTTGAAATTGATATGTCTTTCTTCGTTTTCAAAATCCGAGCCTGTCATAAGCAGCTGTGCAACGGTATGATTGTACTCCGAAAAAAGCTTATCGTAGGTGTACATCAGCTCGCACTGACCGACTGCGGCGGCAGCCTGCTTTGCCGCAACGTCACGAGGTCGTTCGCTTAACTGGAGCTTACCTGCGCCCATGCCGATAGCACCCGAAGTAACAAGTATAATATCATGTCCTGCGTTTTTGAGATCGCTCATAACCTTGCAAAGCTCCTCAACACGTCTTATATTGATAAGACCGCTCGGATGTGCAAGAGTCGATGTGCCGACCTTGACAACAATTCTCATGTCGTAATCCTCCGTTAAGCAAAAATGTGCATAAAAATACATATATACATAATCAATTTATTTTATCACACTCCTTTATGATATGCAAGGAAAAAAGCCGTCAAAATTCAAAAACATTTTCTTAAAAGCTTTTTGTCTTTCACTTGCATTTGATTGAAGTAAATAGTATAATCAGATTATATCAATTCACGGAGGAAAAATATGGATACGTTTTTCAGCAGCTTAAAGCAATGGAGCTTTGAAAATTTCCCCGAAAAATTTGCGGCAGCATTGCCGAAGCTTATTGTTTTTATCCTCGTTATTGTCATCGGATTCTGGCTTGCAAAATTAGCCGGAAATCTAATTGTTAAAATACTCGAAAACAAAAATGTAGACAAATCAATGTACCGCTTTGTGAACCGCTCAACGGTCATTTTTCTGAGAATAATTGTTGCCGTAATTGCGCTTGAACAAATCGGTTTCAACGTCAATTCCTTTATCACCGCCCTCGGAGCGGCAGGAATCACGGCAGGACTCGGACTGCAAAACAGCATTGCTCAGCTCGCCGGCGGAGTTCAGATTCTTTTCAACAAGCCGTTCAAAAGCGGTGATTATGTCGAAATCGGAGATGTTCAGGGCAAGGTTCGTGAAATCAGATTTATGTACACGACGCTTGTAACAAACGATAACAAGCTTGTTGTTGTGCCGAATCAAAACATCACTACATCGATACTGATCAACTACACTGCAAGGGATAAGATAAGACTTGACCTGACTTATTCTATCAGCTATGACGACGATATAGAAAAGGCCAAGAAAGTGATCAAGCAGGTTGCCGAGAGCGAACCGCTTCTTCTCAAAGAGCCGAAATATACAATCGGTGTTTCAAAGCACGGCTCAAGCGGTATCGACCTCGCCTGCTTCGTTTGGTGCAAAAGCGAAAACTACTGGCCGGCATATTTCAGCATGCAGGAAAAGGTTAAGCTTGCCTTTGACAAAAACGGAATACATATCCCCTATGATCAGCTTGATGTACACATAAACAAATGAAACGAGTGATTAAATGACCGACTTAATTGTCAAAACTTTTATAAAGGA
>CALBHM010000088.1 GCA_937892835.1 uncultured Ruminococcus sp.
AATTTTGAACCACTAACTGCGACGCAGGAAAGGACTTTCTTACGCCGCAGAAAGCGTCTTTAATATGATTTATTATACTATATTATATATGAATTTGTCAATTAAAGGTCATCAGCATCCTGCTGCGGCTTGACGGTCTCCATTGAGTTGCCCGTATAGCTGCCGAGAACATCGGTGTCGCTGCCTGCCTCCCAATCATTGACGATTGACTGAACAAGCGGCGAAAGCTTTAATTTTTTCTTCTTTTTTTGTTCTTTCTTATCCATTGAAAATCACCTCCTACAATAATATTTGCAGAAAGCTTACGTTTATTGACACGGAAACAAAAAAGATGTATGATATTAAAGTAATACTATAAAATTTGAATTATATGAGGTAAGCAAATGAAGTTATATAAAAGAATCGGAATTTTAATACTCTGCGCTGTGATGCTTTTTTCTTTTGCGGCATGCAATCCCGGGGAAGGAATTCCTTTTTTGTCAACAAAAAGCAAAACAACCTTGCCCGATAACACCGTGACGGTAACATTCCCGGAGGGCTACACGATAGTCCAGATCGCACAGAAGCTGGAGCAGAATAAAGTCTGTTCGGCTCAGGCGTTCATGGAAGCTTGCAAGAAGCCTGTTGCAGGGATTGAGATTGACAATGCAGACGACAGAGTTTTTCTCTTGGAGGGATATATTTTCCCCGACACATATGAATTTTATCTTGAGTCCGATGCTCAGTCGGTTGTTGATAAATTTATTGAAAATTACAATTCAAAAATTACCGATGAAATGAAGCAGAGAGCAAAAACTCTCGGTTACACCATGGATCAGATGATGACGCTCGCTTCCGTAATTCAAAAGGAGTGCGACGCCGACATTGACGAGTGTGCCAACGTTTCATCCGTTTTTCACAACAGGCTCAAAGACCCCGCATCGTTTCCGAGGCTTGAAAGCGATGTAACTACATTTTATATTTCGCAGAATCTCAAAGATGTTCTCGGTTATCAGGACGGAGTTGCGCTTGAAAATCAGAACGATGAAGTTAAAAAATATATGGAGCTTTACAGCACGTATTATCGTTCCGGCCTACCGGTCGGCTCTATTTGTAACCCGGGGCTTAAGGCTATAAACGCTGCGCTTCATCCTGCCGATACAAATTATGTTTTCTTCCTTACAGACGAAAGCGGCGAACATTTTTATTATGCATCGACGATTGCCGAGCTCAATGCCAACGGCGTTAAAGCCGGACTTTTTTGATTGAAAATGATTTACTTTTTTGATGATTACGAGAATTTTTCTGCCGAGAAATTTTTGAAATTTCTTCCGAAAAGCCGACAGGAAAAATTCAACAGACTTAAAAGAAAAATTGATCGAGATAATTGTGCAGTCGCTTATCTTTTACTTTGTTTTGCGTTGAAAGAAAACGAAGTTGAAAATCTTGAAATCGTTATCGGCGAAAACGGGAAGCCTTTTTTAAAAGACGGCGAAATGTTTTTTAACATCAGCCATTGTGCCGAGGGAGTGGCGGTTGCGCTTGATACAGCACCTATCGGAATTGATGTGCAGGAGGTCGGCGGCTTTAACGAAAAGGTTGCAAAAAGATTTTTTGACGAAAGCGAGAATAAAAAAATAAACGCTTCGACCGATAAGGCGAAAGCGTTTACAAGAATATGGACGCTCAAGGAAAGCGCAATAAAGTGCGAGGGAAAATCGCTTGCAAATCTCGGCGAATTTTCTTTCGGAGATTGCGGAAATTTTTTTGAAAAATATGAGAAAAAATTTTCGTGTTTAAGCGAAAAAAATGTTTTGATTTCTGTCTGTGGAAACAGATATTTTGATGAAATAAAAATTGTTAAAACGGGGGACTTTATATGAAAATTTTATTTCAGGGCGACAGCATAACGGATGCCGACCGTGATCGTGAAAATCCGCACAACCTCGGTAACGGATACCCGAAGGATGCGGCGAAATTTTTGAAGGAAAAATTCCCGGAGGTTGATTTTGAATTTATCGACCTCGGAATAAGCGGAAATCAGACGATCGATCTTGTGAACAGATTGCAGTCGGATTTTATCGACATTCAGCCGGATATTGTTTCAATTCTCATCGGCGTTAACGACACTTGGCACAGAGCCGATACAAAAGAGTGGCTTGACAATGCCGAGTTTGAGAAGAGATATTGCACGGTTCTTGAAGCGATCAAGACAAAGACAAATGCGAAAATTGTTATGATGGAGCAGTTTTTGCTTCCGACCGAGGATAAGCTCTATTTCCGTGAGGACCTTGACCCGAAAATTCAGATTACGAGAAAGCTTGCCCGTGAATATGCCGACGTTTTCATTCCGCTTGACGGACTGCTTGCATCGCATATCTGCCACGAGGATTGGCAGAAGATTTCCGCTGACGGCGTTCACCCAACCTATGACCGTGGCGCAGAGGTTATCGGAAAAATCTATGCCGATTATGTCGGTGAGTTGGTTAAATAAATATAATTCAGAAGAGCTGTCTCAGTGCTTAACGCAAGAATGAGACAGCCCTTTTTATTCTTCAATATCAACCTGTTCGACGGTGCCTCCGAGGGCATTGCCCATAAAGATCAGGGCATGCTTTTCAAAATCCTCTGCGTTGTCGCTGACAAAATATTTTCGTTCACTTATTTTTGATTCGCTGAGAATATCTCTTTCACCGAGGCCTTTTTTTAGCTCCTCAGCCGCCGCAACCGACGAGCTGATGACCGTAACTCTGTCACCCATGATTTCGGTTATGATGTCATAAAGCAGGGGATAGTGGGTACAGCCGAGAACGAGGGTGTCAATGCCCTGCTCTTTCAGCGGAGTGAGGTATTCACGCAGAACCTCCTCGATGACCTGATCTCCCTTTTTGAAACGACCCTCTTCAACGAGCGGAACAAGAAGCGGACACGCAAGGCTGATTACCTGTGCCGTTTTGTCAAAGCTGTGTATTGTCTTTTCATATGCACCGCTGTTGACCGTTGCATTGGTTGCGATTACGCCGATTTTTTTGTTTTTTGACAGTTTAGCGGCTTTTTTTGATGCAGGCGCAACAACGCCGTAAACAGGAATATCGCTGTATTTTTCCTCGATCTTATCCCTTGCTGCCGAGTCTGCCGTGTTGCAGGCAATTACTATTGCTTTGATATTAAATCGGCTGAGAAACTTCACGTCGCTGAGAACGTATTCGATAATTTGTTCCTTTGAACGTGTTCCGTAGGGAACGTGAGCCGTGTCACCGAAGTATATTATGTTTTCATTCGGCATTGTTTCGACTATGCTTTTGACGACGGTTAATCCGCCGATTCCCGAGTCGAAAACGCCGATGTATTTCTCTTTTTCTGTCATATT
>CALBHM010000089.1 GCA_937892835.1 uncultured Ruminococcus sp.
CCGATATATCCCATAATTCCGCACATAATAAAACCCTCTGCATAATAATAGATTTACTTCTATTTTATGCAAAGGGTGATATTTTATCCTGATTTTTTACTTTTCTCTATTCTCTCTTTCCTCCAAGGGGAAGGCTGATTAGATTCTTCGTTAACCCAACAGTCCGTCACTTAAGATTACTTTCCGGCGTAATATTTTCATTAATATAATCGTCAACGATTTTTCCGTCGCTGATACGAATGACACGATGGGCGGTTTCGGCGATTGAATCGTCATGCGTGATGAGGATTATCGTTCTTCCCTCGGCCCAAAGCTCGTTGATTATGCGCATGACCTCTTTGCCCGAGTTCGAGTCAAGATTACCTGTCGGCTCGTCGGCGAGGATAACGGGCGGCTTTGCGGCAACGGCACGTGCAATAGCTACTCTTTGCTGCTGCCCGCCGGACATCTGACTCGGCAGGTGATCCATTCGCTTTCCGAGTCCGACTCTTTTTAGCGCAGCTTCGGAAAGCTCGTGCCTTTGCTCGGCTTTCATACCTCTGTAAATAAGCGGAAGCTCAACGTTGCCCTGTGCCGTAAGGCTCGGAATGAGGTTGAAGCCCTGGAAAATGAAGCCGATTTCAAGATTTCTGATTCTGCTCAGCTCGTCGTCATCCATGTCGGAAACATCCTTTCCGTTGAGAATATATGTTCCGCTCGTCACGACGTCGAGCAGGCCGAGCATGTTCATCAGTGTCGATTTGCCCGAGCCGGAATGACCGACAATGGCGACAAAATCGCCTTGATCAATCTCCAAATCCACTCCGTCGAGCGCACGAACCTCGTTTTCACCGGGGTTATATATTTTGTATGCGTTTTTCAGTTCAATAAGATGTGACATGGTTTTACTCCTAAACTATATATACATTTATTTTACCACACAGTGGTATTTAATGCAATAAATACGGGGATTACAAGATGTAAAAAATATGTGAATAAAATTTTAATAAAAATATTGTTGATAATAGACAAAAAGCATGCTGATAAGAGAAAAATGATTTGTTGTCGTATAGTGTTGACAAATGTTGATATTGTGTTAAAATATAGTTGTCGTCAGGATATTGACGGCGCATTTAAAAAATTTATTGCCGATATATTGCCGGATGAATGGCCCGGCAGTCTCTACGACAGTGCCGTAACTGTCACTATTGGTGGGTGATTTGCAGTGTTTCAATACGAGATATTGCGGATCGGTCTTACGGCAGTGGGAGAGCTTTGTCCTGCTGCTTATTTTATTTTGGAGGGCTTTGAAATGCAGCTTCTTGAAGAAAGAATTCTTAAGGACGGAAAGGTATTTCCGGGCAATGTTCTGAAAGTTGACAGTTTTCTTAACCACCAGGTAGACGTAGAGCTGATTAATGAAATCGGCAAGGAATTTTACAGACTTTTTAAGGACTGCGGAGTGAATAAGATCTTTACGATCGAGGCATCCGGCATAGGAATTGCCTGCATCACTGCGCAGTATTTTCATGTTCCTGTTGTCTTCGCCAAGAAAACCCTGGGCAAGAATATCGCTGCCGATGTTTATTCGACGCCGATCAAGTCCTTTACTCACGGCAAGACCTATGACGTTATCGTCTCGCAGGAATTCCTTAATAAGGATGATAAAATTCTTATCATCGACGATTTCCTTGCACAGGGTTGTGCACTCAACGGTCTTATCGAGCTGATCAAGTCGGCGGGTGCGGAAATTGTCGGAGCAGGAATAGTTATCGAAAAGGCGTTTCAGCAGGGCGGCGATCTCATTCGCAGTGAGGGTATCCGTGTTGAATCGCTGGCAAGAATCGAGTCCATGACCGATGACGGCAAGATAACGTTCTGCAAATAACCTCGGTAGCAAAAATTGCTATATATTAAAAATTTGGAGGAAGAACACATGAAAAAGATTCTCGCAATTCTCATGGCAATCGCAATGGTCTTTTCATTCGCAGCTTGCGGCACCAAGAAGGACGGCGGCGACGACACTGAAAAGAAGCTCAAGGTAGGATTCATTTTCCTGCACGACGAGAACTCAACCTACGACAACAACTTTATGACAGGCGCAGAGGAAGCTTGCAAGAAGATGGGCGTAGAGATTCTCAAGAAGACAAACATTCCCGAGCAGAACGCTTGCTACGATGCAGCAGCAGACCTTGTTGACAAGGGATGCACAGTTATCTTTGCTGACAGCTTCGGTCATGAGGACTTCATGATAAAGGCAGCTAAGGAGTTCCCGGACGTTCAGTTCTGCCACGCTACAGGTACTAAGGCTCACACCGAGAAGCTTGCTAACTACCACAACGCTTTCGCTTCGATCTATGAGGGACGTTACCTTGCAGGTGTTGCTGCAGGTCTCAAGCTCAACGAAATGATCGCAGCAGGTAAGTTCGACGCTAAGGACGCTAAGATGGGTTATGTCGGTGCTTTCACATATGCTGAGGTTATCTCCGGCTACACTTCATTCTATCTCGGTGCAAAGTCAGTTTGCCCGACAGTAACAATGGACGTTCAGTTCACAGGCTCATGGTACGATGAGGC
The DNA here is from genome assembly GCA_937892835.1 of uncultured Ruminococcus sp. GTDB lineage: Bacteria > Bacillota > Clostridia > Oscillospirales > Acutalibacteraceae > CAG-488. The sequence continues at coordinate 2,557 of CALBHM010000089.1, forward strand.
TCTTGAGAAGGAAGCTGCAACAAAGCTCATCAACAACGGCTGTAAGCTTATCAGCCAGCACGCTGACTCAATGGGTGCTCCGACAGCTTGTGAGACAGCAGGTGTTCCGAACGTTTCTTACAACGGAAGCACAGTATCCGCTTGCCCGAACACATTCATCGTTTCATCAAGAATCAACTGGGAGCCGTACTTCGAGTACATGATCAAGTGCGCTCAGGACGGTAAGGCAATCGACACAGACTGGACAGGTACTCTTGCAACAAGCTCTGTTGTTCTTACAGACGTAAACGACAAGGCTGCCGCTAAGGATACACAGGCTAAGATCGACGAGGTTAAGGCTCAGCTTGATAAGGGCACACTTCACGTATTCGACACAAGCACATTCACAGTAACTGTTTCTGCTGACAAGAACAAGAACGCTAAGGTTGACGCTAACGGTAAGCTCACAAGCTACATGGCAGACGTTGACACAGATGCTAACTTCGCAGGCGACACAGAGGTTGTTAAGGACGGCTACTTCCACGAGTCAGAGTTCCGCTCGGCTCCGTACTTCGATGTACAGATCGACGGCATCAACCTTCTTAACACGAAATAATCAATTTACGCAGTTTCAAGGCGGAGCCTTATCGCTCCGCCTTACTTTGATTTTTATAAATTTGTATTTTATTTTGAAAAATGCGGTAAAGCGGTTTAAAATTTTGACTTTTTATGTGGAGATGTCATTAACCTAAGAGCTTTTCTTTATCCCCTCCGTCGCTCATGCGACACCTCCCCTTGATTCAACCAAGGGGAG
>CALBHM010000090.1 GCA_937892835.1 uncultured Ruminococcus sp.
AGCAAGCACAAGGGAGTGAATTTATGGAAAAAGAACAAATGGATTTTACCGACTACACCGATCCGATATGCCCTTTTTGCACGGATCAGTTCAAAAAGCAGCCGCCCGTCCACCCAATTCCGACCGGAAGGGTGCTTGAAAAGCTTGACGAGCATCTCGGAAAGAATGATTACGATTCGGCCGAAAGACATCTTCTCTACTGGCTTGGCGAAGCTGAGGACGGCAGAGACAGACACGGTATGCTGACGATTGAAAACGAGCTTATGGGGCTTTACAGAAAGACCAATCGCAAGGAAAAGGCACTTGAAAGCGTAAAAGAAGCCTTATCTTTAGTTGATGAATTAAAGCTTAATAACGCTGTCGTAGCCGGAACAACTTATACCAACGCTGCAACTGTTTACAAGGCATTTACAATGCCCGAGGAATCAATCAAGCTCTTTGAGCAAGCCAAAACAATATACGAAAAAGAGCTTTCTTCCGATGATTCACGTCTCGGCGGGCTTTATAACAATCTCGGCCTTACTTTAACCGACCTCAAACGCTTTGACGAAGCGGTAAAATACTACAGCAAAGCAATGAAAGTAATGTCGCAAAACAAAAACGGCGAGCTTGAAATTGCAATTACATACCTGAATCTTTGCGATTTATATGAAGCAAAGCTCGGATCGGAGGAAAGTGAAAAAATCATCGACGAATATATAGAAAAAGCACATGAGCTTCTCAACAGAGATTATCTTCCGAGGAACGGCTATTATGCTTTTGTTTGCGAAAAATGTGCTCCAACATTCGGATATTTCGGAAGATTTCTTTATGAAAAAGAGCTGAGCAACAGAGCGAGGGAAATTTATGAAAGGAATTGAAATTTCAAAAACTTATTTTGAAAAATTCGGTCGCCCGATGCTCGATAATGATTTTCACGATGCCCTCCCCTATCTGTGCGTCGGAATGGTCGGAAGCGGCTCGGACTGCTACGGCTTTGATGATGAAATATCAAGAGATCATGACTTTGAGCCGGGTTTTTGCATATTTATTCCGAATGAAGATGTTATAGACAGACGAACAGAATTTCTGCTTGAAAGAGCATATGCAAAGCTTCCTAAAGAATTCATGGGTCTTAAACGAAGCCTTGTCAGCCCTGTCGGGGGAAGAAGAAACGGAGTTATACGAACCTCTGAGTTTTACACCAATAAAATCGGATGTGCCGACGGTAAATTAGGCGTACACGATTGGCTGACAATACCCGAGAGTTATCTTTTTGAAGCAACGAACGGGAAAATATTTTTTGATAACTACGGTGAGTTTTCCGAAATTCGCAGCATAATCTTGAATATGCCCGAGGATATCAGATTTAAAAAGCTTGCCGGGAATCTTCTTCTAATGGCACAATCGGGTCAATATAACTACAGCAGATGTCTTTCACACGGTGAAACCGGAGCAGCTCAGCTCGCAGTAATTGAATATGTTAACGCTGCGATGAGAACGGTATTTCTTATCAACAAAAGGTACATGCCGTATTATAAATGGAGCTTCCGTGCAATGCATGATCTTGAGCTTTTTTCGACCTTTTCCGACTCATTTGAATTTCTTCTGACAAGCGAAAACGACGCAGAAATATCGGAAGTAAAAAAAGATGTTATA
>CALBHM010000091.1 GCA_937892835.1 uncultured Ruminococcus sp.
GTCGATGTAATGTTACAAATAACTGCAAGGAGCTTTCGGAGCTTATTGCCAATGTTCCGACCAACGGCAGATTCCTTTACAGCGCATTTTCAAATTTCATGCCGCAGGACACAATAGAGCTTATCGAGGATATGGGCGTTCCGCTCAAATGCGAGAGAGGAAACAGAGTTTTTCCCTGCTCGGATAAGGCGATGGATATTGTTGATGCACTCGTTCATTACGGAACGGATGACGGAGCGGAGATAATTCACGGCAGAGCTAAGGAGCTTATTATAAAGGACGGAGTACTCAAGGGTGTTCGCACCTTTGACGGAGCGGAGATAGCCGCAGATAAAGTGATTATCGCAACGGGCGGCAAGTCCTATCCGCTGACAGGCTCAACGGGTGACGGCTACGAGCTTGCAAGGCAGGCGGGACATACGATAATTGAACCGAAACCGTCGCTTGTGCCGCTCAATGCGCATGAGGGCTTTTGCACCGATCTTATGGGACTTTCGCTGAGAAACGTCACAATGAAGGTCATTGACACAAAAAAGAAAAATAAAATTATATATGATGATTTCGGCGAGATGCTTTTCACTCATTTCGGAATTTCGGGTCCGATGGTTCTTTCGGCAAGCTCGAGGATCCGTGACATGGAGCCGGGCAGGTATATCGTTTCGATCGACCTCAAGCCTGCGCTCACCGAGGAACAGCTCGACGCGCGAATTCTCAGGGATTTTTCGGAGAATACTAATAAGGATTTTATTAATTCGCTCGGTGCACTTCTGCCAAGAAAGCTGATTCCTGTTGTCGTCAAGCTCAGCGGAATCAAGGCGAACGAAAAGGTCAATCAGATAACCAAGGAGCAAAGGCATAAGCTGGTTGCGCTTCTCAAAAATTTCAAGGTTACAATCAAGAGCTTCCGACCGATAGACGAGGCGATAGTGACCTCGGGCGGCGTGAAAATTTCGGAGATTGACCCAAAAACCATGCAGTCAAAGCTTCTCCCGGGTCTTTACTTTGCAGGCGAAGTGATCGACGTTGATGCTTACACGGGCGGATTTAATTTACAAATTGCTTTTTCGACCGGACGCTTAGCCGGCGAAAACGTATAACGGAGGTATATTTTATGGCTATAAATATTGCTATTGACGGTCCTGCCGGTGCAGGAAAGAGCAGCACGGCAAAGCTCATTGCAAAGAAGCTCGGTTACATCTATGTTGATACCGGCGCACTCTACAGAACGGTCGGACTTTATTCTATCAGAAAGGGCATTGATACCAAGGATGCGGAAAAGGTTATCGCAACCCTGCCCGAAATTAAGGTTGAGCTTAAATTCGTTGACGGTGCACAGCATGTTTTCCTCAACGGCGAGGACGTTTCGGAGGCTATCAGAACGCCCGAGGCTTCAATGGGTGCATCGAACGTTTCGGCTATCCCGAAGGTCAGAGAATTTCTCTTTGATTTACAGAGAAGCATTGCGGCAGAGAACAACTGCATAATGGACGGCAGAGACATCGGAACTGTTGTTTTGCCGAACGCCGATGTTAAAATTTTCCTCACGACCTCAGTTGAGGAGCGAGCAAACAGACGCTATAAGGAAATGCTTGAAAAAGGCGAAAAAGTTGATTATAACGATATTTTGGAAGATATCAAAAAGCGTGACTATCAGGACAGCCACAGGGAGGTTGCTCCGCTCAAGCAGGCCGACGACGCAATCTTTGTTGATAACGGCAGCTATAATCTTGAAACAGGTACCGAATATCTCATCGGAATTATCAAAGAGCATTTGAAGTGATGATTGTATCTCGGCACCCCTGTGGAGTGACAAGAAAAAAGTCAGCAGAAACCGAACAAGGCTTCCCCTTGAGGGTAGCGAAGTGTCGGCGCGGTAATGAATGAACGTCCGGTGGACGTTCAGA
>CALBHM010000092.1 GCA_937892835.1 uncultured Ruminococcus sp.
CCATAGGTTATAATTCCGCTCCTGACCATGTTCAGGAATTTATCGTCGCTGTCAATAATTGCCGCACTGTTGCAAACATGCTTAATCGGTATGTTTATTCCGATTTCTTCAAGCTTCAAAACGAAATCCTTAAATTTTGCAAACTGGTTGTTCATTGACGTCTTGTCCGCTTCATCTGCGCATGCAAAATGAGTGAAAATACCGTCAATCTCAACGTTTGGGAGCTGAGAGATTCGGCGTATTTCATCAATGCTCTCGTCGTCGGGGATAAATCCGATTCTTCCCATACCTGTGTCGACTTTAATATGAATATGAGCCGTTGTGCCCATTTGTTCCGCTGCCTCGTTAAGCTCCTTGGCTATCTCGTAGCGGAAAACGGTGAGCATGATATCATTTCTGATAATCGTTTCAAACTGATTCGGGAAAACAAAATCAAGAATCAAAATTGGTTTTGTGATACCGGCACGCCTGAGTGCAAGTGCTTCACCGACCGTTGCAACAGCAAAGCCGTATGTGCCGATTTCGCTGAGAGCCTTCGAGACTTCGATTGCTCCGTGTCCGTAAGCGTCGGCCTTGACAACGGCCATGACCTTTGTGTCATTGCCGACCTTATTCATAACTTCTTTAATATTATTGCAGATTTTATCAAGGTCAATTCTTAAATAAACTCTGTTCAAATAGTCAAGATTGCTGCTCAAAATTCGCACCTCTTAGTCTATAACCTTAATTGTTTCGATTACCGGCTGCTGTTCTGCCGGGAGGCAGTCGCTTTCCGTAAGATTTGCGCAAAGCTTATCAATAATATCCATACCCTCGGTGATTTTTCCGAAAGCTGCATACTGGCCGTCAAGGTCATCGGAGCATGAATTCTTAAGGCAGATGAAGAACTGCGATGAAGCGGAGTTAAAATCAAACTGGTTTCTCGCCATTGAAATTACGCCTTTTTTGTGTTTAAGGGTATTCTTTACTCCGTTGGCCGAGAATTCACCCTTAACGCTGCTCTCACAGCCGCCGAGGCCTGTTCCCTCGGGGTCGCCGCCCTGAAGAACAAAATCCTTAACATAGCGATGGAATGTAAGTCCGTCGTAAAAGCCTTTGTTGCAAAGGTTAACAAA
>CALBHM010000093.1 GCA_937892835.1 uncultured Ruminococcus sp.
CTGACGGTGGAAACAAGAAAATTCGGAATGTCACTGTATTTTATTTCAATCGGGTTTTCGATTTTTGCTGCAAAATCGCCGAGTCCCGAGCCAAGGATAATCGCAATGTCAGGCTCGTTCTTGATTATCGACTTAACATAGTCGGCGCTTTTTTGAAAAAATTCAACCGTGTATTCCATTTTTTACACCTCATTGTATTGTTCACAATTTTTTTACAAATTACCTCTTGACCTAAAGTTAACTTCAGATGGTAATATATAATCAAAGCTGTGGAATGATTATATCATTCGCACAATAATATGTCAATCAGGAGGTAATCAAAATGATTTTGAACGAAAAATATACGCTTTCAAACGGAGTTGAAATTCCGAAGCTCGGATTGGGCACATGGATGATTCCCGATGAGCAGACAGATGAAGCGGTTCGTCAGGTTGTGGCACTCGGATACCGTCACATTGACACGGCTCAGGCATACGGTAATGAAGCCGGAGTCGGCAGGGGAGTTAAATCCTGCGGCGTCAAGAGAGAGGAGCTTTTCGTAACAAGTAAGGTTGCCGCAGAGCATAAGAGCTATGAAACGGCGGCAAAGTCGATTGACGAGACGCTTAAAAAGACCGGTCTTGACTATCTTGATATGATGATAATTCACGCTCCGCAGCCGTGGGCAGAGTTCCGTGGCGAGAAGAGATATTTTGAAGAGAATAAAGATACCTGGCGTGCTCTTGAGGATGCTTATAAGGCAGGAAAGCTCAGGGCTATCGGCGTTTCAAACTTCCTTAAGGATGACCTTGAAAGCCTTCTTGCAAGTGCAGAGATAAAGCCGATGGTCAATCAGATACTTACTCACATTTCCAATACGCCGCTGGAGTTGATTGATTTCTGCAAGGCGAACGGTATCCGCTGTGAGGCTTATTCTCCGATTGCTCACGGCGAGGCTTTGAAGAACAAGGCTATTGCCGATATGGCGGCGAAATACGGCGTTTCCGTTGCTCAGCTTTGCATTCGCTACACGATTGAGCTTGGCATGGTTGCACTCCCGAAGGCCTCAAATCCCGAGCATATGAAGGCCAATGCCGATATTGATTTTACAATCTCGGACGAGGATACGGAAACACTTAAGCATTTTGAAAAGATTAAGGACTACGGCGAGTACAGTTTCTTTCCGGTTTTCTCCGGAAAATAAAATCCGAAAGGAATGTTATATATGAAATATGAAAATGAAAAAAGTTTTGAACAGGCCAATGTATTCGGCAAGGGCGAAGCGAACACGGCTTTTGCCAAGTATTTTATCGGCAACTCGTTTCTCAATCCGCTGACCGACCCGAAATGCGGTCTGTTTCTTGCAAATGTAACTTTTGAACCCGGTTGCCGAAACAACTGGCATATTCATCATGCAGATGAGGGCGGCGGACAGCTGCTTATCTGCACGGCGGGCGAGGGCTGGTATCAGGAGGAGGGAAAGGCTCCCGTGAGCCTTGAACCGGGCTCTGTTATCGTTATTCCGCCTGAGGTCAAGCACTGGCACGGCGCAAAAAAGGACAGCTGGTTTTCACACATTGCCGCTGAAATGCCGGGCAAGAACTGCTCTAACGAGTGGTGCGAGCCTGTCAGCGACGAGGAATACAATGCTCTTTAAGAAGAGGTGATAACTATGGAAAAGGTAACGGCAGGCAGAGATGCTTTGGGTGATTTCGCCCCTAAATTCGCAGAGCTCAACGACGATGTTTTGTTCGGTCAGGTATGGTCGAGAGAGGATAAGCTTTCTCCGAGAGATCGCAGCGTTGTGACCGTAACTGCGCTCATGGCAAGCGGTATTCTTGACAGCTCACTTGAGTACCATATTTCGTGCGCCAAGAAGAACGGCGTTACGAAAGAGGAAATGGCTGAGATTCTGACACATGCCGCTTTTTATGCAGGCTGGCCAAAGGCTTGGGCGGCTTTCAAAATGGCTAAGAAAATCTACGAAGAATAATAAAAATCGGCTCTGTGCGAAAATGCATTGAGCCGATAATTTTATACTATATATTTTTTTACAAACGGAATACAATTCAATATTGCCGAGATAATGAGGCTGATTAAATACGTTACAACCGTCGTTATCACTATCTGATAAACCATGCGAAAGTCTTTCGGAAGCAAGGCGGCTTGTTCTATTGCTTTAAACACGACAGCATGACATAAGTAGACCCCGAATGAGGCCTTGGAAATGAAAGCAATAGCTTTCGGCGAGGTTTGCTTCCGGAATACATTTTTTACAAAGAGGAAAAATGCAGACGGGATAAGCACTGTCATCGGCAGTGTGTTTTGCAGGAATGTGCCGACAAGCCTGCCCTCGTTTGCAGAAAAATGATATGTTACTGCGGCAAAGGCAACAATGCTTAATGCACTCAGGAAGTACGTTAAAATCCGCAAAGGCTTTTTGATTTCGTATTTATCAAGATAATATCCCAGGCAAAAATATCCGCTGAAATGTATTGCTGCCGACATTTGGACAGTTTCGAGCCTTTTTTCAAGATTAATATACGGGTCGAGGATAGGAACGGTAATATTTCCGATAACCGTAAAAACGATCCAAACAATAAGAAAATACTCGAGAATTTTCTTGTCCGAAACAATTTTTTTAAGCAATGGGGAAACAATCAGCAAACCTATCAGTCCGTAGATAAGCCAAAGGTGATTCTGCCCCGTTGTTAAATCTGTAATGTATTGCTTTATACCGAAGGTATATTCCTCTTTACTAAGCAGCTTCTCAAAAACAATATACAAGCCTGACCAGAATACAAGCTTAATTGCCAAACGAAGAATGTCGCCGGAATATAGCTTTCTGAGCGTCGGTGCTTCGGTTGGGGAAAGGTATTTTATTCCGGAAATCATGATTATAGCCGGAAATGCAAATCTTAAAGCACTTTGCATCACCGTCATAAAAATCCATGAGGTTGAGCCGACGGAAGCGGCTGACCATTTCGTTGATATGACGCTTATTCCGACAATGCCGAGGACAGATAATATTTTCAGAACGTCCGTATAATAGGACCTGTTTTTTTCTTCCATTTTATCTCTCCTCTCCGTTACACGATGTATTTGTTTAAAATCGGTATCTTGTTAAGAATATAGGAAATCAGAGGACTTAAGATAAGTGCTGCAATTAACATGATTCCAAAAGTGATGTATGTAGGAAAAGAGAAAAATGAAAGGCACATTTTTTTTGCGATTTTTATTATAAGAAGATGGGAAAGATATACTCCGAAAGAGATTTTTGAAAGAGTATATATTGCCTTTTGTGCTTTCTTTGATGGATCGAAGCCCTGAAATTTATTTTGGATATACAAAAATACCGCAACCGACTGTAATGCTGTCATCGGCAACAGGTATTCGAGATATTTAGTAACCATTTCATTCGATCGGAAGGATGTGAATATAGTTACTGCGGCGATTCCGGCAGTGCCGAGGCAAGCCAATATATTTACGAAAACCTTCAGCGGCTTTTCGATTTCATAGTTGTGTAAATAATAGCCGAGAACATAATATCCGCTGTATTCAACGGCTATCGAAATCTTAAACAGATTCATGAACCCGAAGGCGTATTTGCCTATGCCGGGAACAAGATATATAAAATTCTGAGCCATGCAGAAGACGAGCCAAATCATCAGAAAATATTGCATTGTTGATTTTTTCTCAACGAGCTTGCGCAATATCGGCGTAACGATATAAAGACCGGCAATCATATACATGAACCAAAGATGATATTCTCCGGCAAAAAAGCTGTTGAGAATCGACTGAAAATCCGGTTTAAATGAACTCCTGTTGACAATGAAGTTAGAGGCCTGATGATAAAGAAGATAGACTATCGACCAGAACGCAAAGGAAGTGGCAATTCTTAAAATGTTTTTTGAATAGAGCTTTTTTATTCCACGATTTTTTGAGGGGGAGAGCATAAAAATTCCCGAAACCATGACGAAAACGGGAACAGCAAAGCGAAACAAGCAGTCAATCAGCACAAGTGCCACCCAGCTTTTACTTTCTATCGAAATTTCTTTCCAAAGCTCTCCGACGCAGTGAAGCACTATAACGCCGAAAATCGAAACGACTCTCAGAATATCGGGATAAATCAGTCTTTTTTTCTCTTCCATTTTTTCCTCCGTTTTATTTATCGTCGAGAATAAACTCAATCTGTCTTATTGCATCTCTCAGCCTTGCAAAGGACGAGGTTGGATCGCTGTCGACGGTTTTGATTATCAGATCGAGTTCATCGAGAGAATACATGAACTTACTTGCCGAAGTGCAGGCATTGCGCCTGATGGCGCAGATGTCAGCCATCTGCTTTTCCGTAAGAAGCTCAACGCTTTTGCATTTATCTCTAATGACCTCGTCAATTATGTTTTCGGGAAAAAGAATATATCCCTCAATTTGTTTTGCTAAATCTTTTTTGAAACTCATAATAAAAAACAGGGCTGCTGCATTTTCGCAACAGCCCTTTAAAATCCTTGATTTATTTGATCTTTACCTTGTAGTTCTTGATCTCAAACGGGGTTGCATGGAAGCTGATTGTGTCGCCGTCAAAGTCAACGGGAACGTCATTTCTCTCAATGAGGTCGCA
>CALBHM010000094.1 GCA_937892835.1 uncultured Ruminococcus sp.
TGATAAGAGGAAAGCACTTTGATTCATGGACAGATTTAGCAAGGTTTTTAGGATATGGCAAGTAATGTTAAATACGAATATGAACTCTATGAGCCAATGAGAAAATGGCTACAAACTTATCTTGAGGAAAAATATAAGACTTCAAAGATAATTACTGTTGATTCTCATTCTCGTGATTTATACCTTTATTTAGAAGAATTCGGTATCGTTGATAGATACCCTCAAACTGTAGGACTTGATATACAAATTGATGTGTTAGGTATTATATGCCGTGGTAAATCTACCAGTTTGGCTTTTATAGAAGCAAAGAAAACTCAGCTAAATCTACACGATTTAGGGCAATTATGGGCATATTGCAAGTTGTGCGATCCAGCCGAAGCATTCTTACTATCTTCCGTTGGTCTTGGGAGTTTAAATAAGATTCTGAATAACTTGTCAAGAACCGATTTACTTGATTTTGGAGACGGAAAGAAGATTAAAAAAATGCAAGTTGGGAAATGGGATCTCAATACTAATTCCATTGATTCAAAGACACTCGTACCCAAAATATAAAAAGGCACCTTGATTATCACAAACGATAATCAAGGTGCCAGGTGCTTAGAAAAGCGAATGGTTAGTTTCTGCCAAGATTGTAGCCGCTATCAAGCAGATCCGATACCAAATCATTATCACTCAGACGGTACTCATAATCAGAGTGACGGATTTCGGTATTGCTGTGGAACTGGTTACCCAAAGGCGGATCAGGACGCTCATGGGTATAGAGACGATATTCAAGACCCCATTTGTTAGAGCCATCGGCAAGTGCGCAAACACCGTCATCATCTCTATCCAAATCATCCCCCAGTTTTCTGCGGATTTTATCCAGAGTTCCCTCAACCTCTATGAAGAAGTCACTTTGGGTATCCAGAAAATCAGTGAGCCTACTCATACTTTTCCCTCCTTTCTTTAAATATTGCGTGTATACACTATATAATTTTAACATGGCAACGAATCTACTGTCAAGGTGTTTTACACCGTTTTATAATTACTCATAATTAATGAACTAATGCTTTCATAAGCATACAGCAAACTGACTAAAAGCAATAAACGCCGTAGAAACATTCCTACGGCGTTTTATGTTGTATAAGGGATTTTATATTCTGAGTACACTTCAAGTGTGCTAATGAGTATTTTCGTTCGTCACAGGACATAGCAAGGGCGAGCTGCCGAAACAACTCGCCCTGCTGATTATTCGTCCTCGTCACTACACTCATCAAGTCCGTGCATAAGCTGAATATAAACGCACTCTGCTCGTTCACGTTCCTCGCCCTCGGCTGCCATCATCATTTCGAGGAAATATGCCTTTGCTTCTTCGTAGTCCGTCCATACCTCACGCTTACCATTGCAGACAGTAGTGACCTTGCGTGTTCTCGGCATTGCCAATTCGGGTATTGCTAACATATACTGTACCTCCAAAAAGTATTGTAAGATTATTATAGTCTATTGCGTTTTCTGAGTCCAGCTCTGCGAAATAATTGTAATAATTCTTGTGCAGGGCGCAGCAACAAAAGAATAATCCCCGGTGCAATATGCCTTATGTCGAAAAACGCTCTCTGAACGCTCAGGGAGCGTTTGCAGTTTCGGAAGTACATCTTTCCCCATAACCGTCACGGACGGCTAATAGGGGCTATTCCGTTCGCCAGAGAGCCTGCCGTTATTCAAGTGTGTCTTTCTTTCTCTGCAGAGTGCGCTTTTTCTCTTGGTACTGCCTGTTACGCTCCTGCTGTTCCTTGTTTTGGAGATAGTTACGCACCTGTCGGGTGTACTTGTGTGCCGTGTCACGCTTAGTGACAAAGGCATTATGCTCAGGCTCCAGAGCATTGTATTTCTCTTTCAGCTTGGTGGACTTCGCCTGCAAATCGGTCTGCTTAGGCGGTTTCACTTTGATGTAGTAAGCCTTGATATGCTCGGCAATATACTTGTCGGCTTCTTCAAAAGCGTCGATAGCGGCAGCATTCTTCTTGCGGAAGTGCTTTTGCGTAAATGCAGAACGATCCTGATACTCCTTGTATATAGCATAGTTCTGAGAATGCTGTTCCATCATCGCAATGAGCTTGTCTATCGGCTCGATCTTCGCTCTAAGATCGGCAAGCTCGTCCGTATGGTCATCAGAATGCTTGAAATTCCAGAAGAAGCCCCTGAGATCGTCAAGCGATGTGATACCGCCAGCTTCAAGGTCGGCAATCATCTTATCGCTGTCACGCATACCCCTGATCTCTGCCCATACATCTTCTTTCTTTTCAGGTGCTTTATTCTCGGTAGGTGTGGGCTGTGGTGTCGGGGCAGACGGTTCAGGCTTCGGCTCGGTTGGTTTGGTAGCAGTTGCGTTAAGCATATCAAGCTGTGCCTGCCGTCTTGCTCGTCGGGCTGCAAAGAACTTCTCAACCTGTTCCGCCGCAGCTTTTCTCTTTGCGTTTTCACTTGTTTCGGTGATAGTTTCAGGCTCGGCAGATTGTTTCGGCTTTGTCGGTGCTGTGACTGTCTGTGTCGGCTTCGGCTCAGGTTTGGGAACAACAGGCTTCGGCGGTTCGATAAGCATATCGGGAGTGACATTCGCCGCTGACAGCTTTTCCTGTATCTCTGCTATCTGCTCGGTGATGCTTTCGACGGTGAATCCCTCGCCCAGCGTTTCGGCTCTTGTGAACCTCTTCTGACCGTCACCAGACAGTTTGAATTTCAGCTTGTATTTGTTCTTCGGAGTATAAACACACTCAATTCCTGCGGTGGTACAGTTTTTGAGAAAGTCCGCAAAGTCACGGCTGTAAAGCATAACCTCTGCAATTCTGACACGGAGCTTTTCTTTCCACGACTTGCCCTCTTGTTGCTTCAACAGTTCAAGATAGGAAATGCCCTTGCCCTTCGGGTCGATGAGCGATAAGCCATGTTCCTTGCAAATCTCGTCCGAAATCTCACGCAGCTCTGCCCACGCTCTTTCCGACTTCCTGCCCTGATTATGCTCGGTGGTGAAGCTCAGTCCGTTATACAGATTTGTGTTGTTAAAAATGATATGGCAATGCAGGTGGTCTTTATCATTGTGGACAGCTATCACATACTGATAATCGCCTTTCAGATAGCGGTCGCAAAGCTCCTCTCCGA